>NZ_JANPLK010000027.1 GCF_031426495.1 Gemmatimonas sp.
GGTGGGTGCCGTGAGGGGGGGGGGGCCGTGGTGGGCCCGCCGCCGGCCACGGTTGGCGTGGGGACTACGGTGTGTTGCCTCGCAACACACGGAGAGCCTCGGACTTGGCGAGACGCTTTCTGTCTTGCGTAGTCCCTGCGAGTCCACCGCCGCCGCTGCGGCATCAGCCCCGACACAATGACTACTCCAGGTATTGCTGCGCCTGACATGGCCCGGCTGTTTACGAAGTTGGCCACTGTCATGGGTGCCGTCGCACGCGTGCCGAAGAACGGGCACAACGCGTACCACGGGTACCGCTATGTCACCGAGGCTGACTTGGTTGAAGCGGTGCGCGAGCACTTGGCATCGCAGAACGTATGCTTGTTTGTCAGCGCCGACAGCAGCAAGCAAATCGATGCATCGAAAGGGGGGCCGGTGACGCAGGTGCAGATGACGATCACATTCGCATGCGGCGACACGGGCGCCACGTTCACCGTCAACTGGATCGGCGCAGGGCAGGATACCGGCGACAAGGGCGTCTACAAAGCATTCACTGGTGGACTGAAGTACGCATTGCTGAAGTGCTTCCTCGTGAGCACTGGCGACGATCCCGAGCAGGTCGCTTCCGGAAGTGACACGCGTACAAGTAAGCCAGCGTTCGCGCAGTCACGTCCGCCGGTACCCCCAGAGTCGGGGGAGCGAACCTCATCGCGTCCGGTGCGCACGCCCTCGCTCGAGGCAGCGCGCGCGACCCTGATGCCGATGGGGCGCACCAAGGGCAAGCCGTTGTCCGATCTCACGGCTGACGAACTCCGCTCGGCGAGGACGTGGATGGCCCGGAACGGCAGATCCTATCCCGAGTTCGAGGCGGCATGCGCAGTGATCCTCGCGAGTGACGAGAAGGCTGCGTAATTGCTGATGGTGCCGGGGGCTGACCGCCCCCGCGCCCCCACCTCCCATCGCCCTGCTCAACCCGTTACGACGTGAGGCTCCGCCAACCGGCGGCGCAGTTCGAAGGAACTGCCAGCAACGGATCCCCCCGAAGCGTGGGGACGGGGAGCGACCGCCCATGCCCCTTGGCTAGTGATCCCGCAGGAGCGTTGGTGGCACGCCAATCAGGTTCGCCCTACGCTCTGGACGATGCTCGCCGGATACGCCGGTGACCCGTTCTCCAGACCATGAGAGTCCTGTGCTGAAAGCAGTCGGAGTACCCAATTATAAAGTGTCCGCGGTCGCTCGCGAGGATCGCGGGCGTCGGATCTACTTCCAATGGCCACGCGGGGAGGTCAGCGTTAGCGGTCGCCGCGGTGGATACACGAAGCTCGCCTCTGACCTGGTCTGGCCGTCGGATCCTTTGGAGCAAGCTCTCAAGCTGCCGGAGGTCCACGCGCGAGCGAAGTCGCTTTCTCAGGCGCGCCGTGACGGGGCGGACCTCGAGACGCTGGCCGGGCTCGCCGCGCCTACGGCGGTCGCGGTACCCGTGGTCGAATCCGCTCCCGCACCGGCGCCGACATCGCCGGCGGGCATGCTGCATCAAATCACCGTAAGTCAGGTGATGCTGGCCGCCATCGGTCCGTCACCGCGCAACGTGCCGGCTAGGGAGCACGGCAAGCGGGCAGCGTGGTATGCCGAAAACGCCCCGTCCGTTAAGGGGCTGTACAAGGACTGGTCCGATCAGGCTCGCATGGTGCGCGGTCTCGCGGACACCATCGAGGACCGCCTAGGGGCCAACACCCCGTTCTACTCTCTCACCCCCAACGACTTCCGACGCCTCTGGAGTCCTGGCGTGGCGGATAACGCTGTTAAGCGCATCCAAACGCTCCTGCTCGTCAGCGGATGGGCCAGCGTCGAGTACGCCGAGCACGGCTATCGTCAGCTGGCCTCTCCGGCCGGCGCCTGGCAGCAGAACATTCGGCAGAAAACTCGCGCACCAGGTGCCACGCTCGCTCGTGAGGCTCGATATACCGGGGCAGAAGCTGGGCGCGTCTGGCGCGTGTTGCTTGACCCGGAAGCCGCGATCAACCCCGCCCTCCGCCTCGCTGCGCTCGTGGGCGCCGAGGCGCGCTTGGGACAGGTGCTGAACCTGCGAGTGGAGCACTGCGACAAGATCTGGGGCGCCCACTACTTCAAGGCTCCAGAGGCCGGTCGCAAACTTTCCTCGTGGTTGGTCGTGCCCTTGGAGCATCAGGGAGAGTTTGCGGCGGCCTTGGAAGCTGCTGAAGCGCGGGCCGACGGGCGGCTTTTCCCATGCACTCGACGCAATGCACTCTCCGCGTGGCACAAGATCGAGCGGCTCGCAGGCGTGCCGGAGCACGGCTGGTACGCGATGCGACGGGCCATGACCGACCTGTGTGTCACCGCGCTGACGGAGCTGAAGAACGAACCCGACGCCATAGACATCACGGACAGCGTGGTGCTCGATGTCATCTCAGGTCATCAGCCGAATGGCGTCCGCGAGGCGGTGTACATGGACGTGCCCGTGGGAGACCGGCCGCTGCCCACGCGTCGGTCGACGGCGCACAAGTTGGTGATGAGCGCACGGGTGGTGGTCGACCGGGCCCGCGCGATGGCGCTCGCGCAGGCGGACAGTCCGATGGGTTGATGGTTTCTTCGCTTGGTAGAGTGCGAAATGTGAGCATTGAGAAACCGCGTAGTGAGCACGCGATGTGGGGTGCCGATTTCGTCGTGGCACTCCACTGCATCGTTTGTCGGTGCCGAGCGTAGTGATCGCGTTATGGTTGCCGGCGACGAGCGCGAGCGCGCGGCGGGCGAGCACCGCGGCCGAGACCCCAAAAGATTTTGCGCGAGTACGCGCCAACAGTCGACTAGCGTGCATGGCCGTCATTCAGCCGGAGGCCATCACAGGCCCGTGTTGCTAGGTCAATCTCTCGTCAACCAGCGCGCTCGCACGGACCTCGACGAGTCGACCCTCGACCCATCGGTACGCCCGTGGACGCCACGCTCGTTTACGGACGCGCTCCATGATGAGCAGCACCGGTTCGCGACGACCGTAGCTCGGGTTGTGGCTGATCCAGGACATGCTGCCTCGGTCGACGTAGCTCGGCCCTCCAGCATCGGGATGAGAGTGCCACTCGCCGATGTAGTCGTCACGCCCATCGGACGTGTGATGCAGCCTATCCACTTCGGACTGCGCGTAGTCGCCATCTCGTCGAAAGCGGCTGCGCGTATGCACAGCGTTCGGGCCCGGCCCCACAACTGCCGTCACCACTGTGCGACCGTCGCCATCAGCGTGACCAACGAGAACGCCGCCGGTTTCGTTCGGAGATGCACGCTCGGACTCCCGCCGCAGCGTCTCCTCGATGTCAGTGCTCAACACCAACGCAGGCAGTGGCGCGACATCCTCAGCGGACACCGTCGGCTCCATGCGCCACCACATGCACCACCATCTCACGTGACGGTTTCCTAGGCCGTGACGGGCCGCGCGCTTCCGTGCGCATCGTCGCAGCACTCGCACCCCATCACCCGTGCAAACACGTCCCAGTGCACGCCGACCACCGCCAAGTCCCCGGAGACATCTGCCAGCTCTTCATTCACAACCAGCAGGTGATTGCGTGGACCCAACCGATCCTGAAGTAGCCACAGGACAGCGCGCGCAGCCCAGTTCGCGGTTGCCTCCACGTCCAACGCCGGCGCTTCGACGGTCGGGACGCCACACCCCTCGTCAAAGAACTCGCCTTCATCACCTGCGGGCACGATAGGGTAGCGCGTCGATTGCGCGTGCGCCTCGTAGCACAGCAGACATGCATCACGTCCGGGCCGGATAACACGCACACGACCGAACGCCGCGCGACGTGTCGTTTCGACCTGGACGAGCGGGCGACCGGCGGCGACGCAGACCGCATTCAGCAACAGCGAGAAGGGCTGCTCTGCGGTCGCATCTACGACGACATCGGCGCGTGCGACGTACGCGCGCAGTCGCTCGGGATCCCACGTCGCTACGTGCTCTTCGACGTACACATTCGGCACGTGGTAGATGATGTCCATGAACAGCACACTGGTTTTCAACCGCCCCGTGTGGCTGATGTCGCCGACGTGGCGTACCGCGTTGCCAGGCCGGATGCGGTCGCCGTCGACGAGGATGAGGCGTTCGATGCCAGACCGCGCGAGCAGGAGTGCCATGGTGCCGCCGAGCGCGCCAACCCCGAACACGAGAACCGTCTTCCCCTCGACCGCCGCGGCGATTGGCCCCGTGCGACGCATCAGCGCCGCACGGTTGATGGGCACTGTCTCCGACGCCGACACGCCGGCCTGCGCCAACGTCTTCGCCTCACGCCAACGTATGGGTGTGCCCGGCCCCGCTGGCCGTGCCTCGAGGAAGAGCCAGCCCTCCCGCGCGCCGAGCATCGGGTCGGGGTACCCGAGCGCGAGGAAAACGGGACGCTTCCCTCCGGCATCAGCGCCGATCATTCGTCGGCATTCACCAAGTGCCCATCCCGCGTCTTGGCCGCTCGCCCGGTCGATCTCCGCCAGCACCGCGCCGAGCGACCCCCGGGGACCTGGCTCGCGGTCGAGGCGAAACCAGACGCCAACCGCCTCCCGCGCTTGATCATAAAGCCCAAGCACTATGTTCACGCGCTCGTCGGCAGGCTTGGCGGGCACCACACCGACGTCGGCGACCGGGCCATCCGCGAGGACGATGCTCGCACTGCGTCGCCAAATGCCGAAACGGCCGAACCGGGACCCACTCGGGGGCAGCCATCCCTCGCCCACCAACGTCATCGCCGGGTCACCCTTGGCCTGCGGAAACGCGGTGTGCAGGTCGGGCGGCCGGTCGTGCTCGTCCCATTCGCCACTGTGCATGCGGGACAGCAACTCGCGGAGTCTGGCCAGATACTCCTCGCCCGTCCGCCACGGCGCCCAGCCTCGCTGGGTGTCTGGGCGATAGCTGGCGGCATACAGACATAAGGATCCGTTGGGGAGCGGTTGCGCATGTCGGCTGTTCGGCATCGCCTCGCGCGGGTCCATCGCAAATGCCGATGGCGCCTGAAACGGGAATCCAGACCAGAGCGCGATCCGGATCTTGTGGGTCGCCTCACGCTCCTCGCCCGACTCGGGATCGCGCCACTGCGCTATCGCGGTTCCGTCCCAACGCTCGGTGCCGTTGGCCTCTCGCCCGAACAGCGTGAACCCGGCCGCGGCAAGTGCCGCCCGGAAGCGCTCGCGCGCGACCGGGAGTAGTCCGCCGGGTTTGGCCTCGGGCGAGAGAGGGTCACCCAAAGGTCGGGGCCTGCCGAATGTCCGGACGGGTCAGCACCGACGTCGCCGCCAGCTTGCGCGCGTCATCATCCGGGAGCGGAAACTCGTCGCCAAAGATCTGTCGCCAGACCTTCGCGCTCGCCTTGAGGTCAGTCCCCGCAAGGTCCCGGGCGCGCTGCGCCAGCGGGAGCGTCGCGGCCAACTTGTCGTAGAACAGGACGAAGTCGGCGAGCTCCATTCCCGTCTTGATCGTCTCGCCTGGCAGCCCTGGGTCGTTGAACACCGGCACGAGCTGCGCGTCCCGGTACGGCTTCAACGCCGTCACAGTACGCTCCACCCACGCGATGAAGACGTCCGCCCAATCACGCGCGGCAGGGTCATGGTAGTAGCCCGCCATGAGCTCCATCATGTGTCCTTTCGGGTGCCGCTTCGAGCGGAGCTGCTCGCTCTTCCACCAGCGCGCCATTTTCACGAGCGGCACGAAGCGCCCCTTGTCGTTGTCGCTGTCCTTCGTGTCAGCGTTCAGGTTCTGCGTCCACGTGATGTGCCCCTTCGGGTTCGTCGGGAACCACTGCGTCACGTCGCGATCCGGAATCAGCAGCGGTTCGTCCGCGCCGTCGGGCGCGACCGTCGGCACGATGTCCATGTCGATGTTGGACAGCTCGATCTGAATCGAACGACGGCGCGGCGTTGTGCGCGTCTTGTACTTCTTGTTGTCGTCGAGCGCCGCCTTGAGCTTCGTCAGCAACGTCTTCGGATCCTGCGGATCGTACTCGCTCATGGCGCACACCACGACGATGTCCACGTCCTTGATGGGCGTGACCGAGGTGCGGCGCCGGTACGACCCGGCGAGGAACGTTTCGACGTGCGCCGCACCGAACGTCTTGTGGTTCGCCAGCCAATCGCGCACGGGCTCGTGCGCCTTGATGGCTTCAGCGCGCGTGTCCTCGTCCGGCTCGATGTTGCTGAGGAACACGACGAACAGACTGTTCAATGTTGCCATGCGGAATTCTCAGTGAAGGAGCACACGCGTGTGCGCGCGACGTCGCGAGCAGACGTACCACATTTACAGCGCATCGATGGTGCATTCGGACGCACCGGCGTGCCGTAGCTAACCGGTCGCATCACTCTGAATTCCGCGTGGCCACCGGCCGTCGCGTCGCGCCTACCGCGCCGAGCGTGCAAGCGCGCACGTACGACCCCGTAGTGGGATGCCACTGGTGCACGGTGATCCTGCCAACGGCATTGAGTGTGTGTCCCAAGAGCACGCACCATTCGGCTGGCGCCGCGACGTAGAGATGGATGTGCCGGACGCCGTGCTGATCGTGCAACGTCCGCAGGCACTCACCCACCTCCCACGCCGCCGACATGGCCCATGTGGCGTCGACTACGGCCTGTTGACTCGCACCGCTGGATGGCGTGAGTCGCACGGAGTGTCCCGGTCGGTCGCTCAGGCCAGCGGCATGGCCGGCAACCGTCTGGCTCAGGTCCCGCGCGATGGCCACTTCGACCAGCGCCACCGAGCGGTCCGTTCCGGGCGCCGCCAGATCGTGCCGGACGAGCACCGGCGCGCGACGCCGTGGCGCTACGGTCGACCATGCGCCGTTCGCGCCGTCGAACGTCAAGGTGTATTTGGCGGTCGCCGACAGCACCTCACCCAGCGCGAGCGGCGCCGACAGCCGGGCCTGGACGTGGACGTGTGCATGCCGTCGTGACAACTCGTCGAGAACGGCTCGCGTGTCGTGGAGCGCGGGCATAAGCTCATCGCGCCACTCTGTCGCGCTTGGGCACCCCGCCTCGAACGGCGCGGTCCAGTCGAGGTCGAGGTCCACGCCCTGCTCTCCGACCGAGTGCGGCTGCGCACGGAGCAGCAGACGTGGCACGTACGCGGCGTCTGCGGCAATGCGAGGACGAAGGCCGGCGCGCAGCGTGCGCTGGGCGACCCGCCGGAGCTCGGCATTCCGGACCTTCTTGGTTGCCCCAGGGGCGACAGAATGCCCATTGAAGGCACTCAGATCGCCGAGACCGTGTCGTGCACACATCGCGGTCAGTTCTGGCGGCGTGACGCCACAGAACAGGGGAATGATCAGAAATCCGGGGTCGCGCCGGTGCCGCTCGAGCGCCTCGGGGACCTCGACGTTCCAGATGACCGGGCGTGTCAGGAACGTGGGGGTGACGAACGCGATGAAGGCCGAGACTTCCTCTCGGATGGCCCGTCGAATGGCCGCCTCGAAGAGCTCGCCGAGCTCCAGATGGTCCACATCCCGCCATGCATGAAGCCCGCGGAACTGGAGCGCCCGCTGTAGCGCGGCAATATCCGAGGCATTCCCCCGCCAATGGCTCATGAAGAACCGCGGAGGACGGCGAGGTTCCGGCGCCGCCTCGAGCGCCGCGTCGCCGGAATGGGGCAGGAGTGCGTCAGGCATGAAGGGAGCGAGGCGGGAGAAGGCCAGAGGGGGCGGATGCAGACCGCGTCGACGGGTGCCGGTGTTCCTACGGGAAATCTAGCGGGTCTGCGGATCGGAAGGGCTCACGGCACGGGCTGGTATCGGGCTGCCCCCAAGGGCGGTCTTGCCTTCCGTTCACGCGGCGCGTGTCCGTAGCTTGGCCCATGCAAGAGACTGCCGTGGGCACGCTTCGAAGGACCCATCGATCCGGAGTACGATGAACCCTGCGAACTGGTGCTCCCCCCGTGGTCGGCCATCGCGTACCACGCGTTCGCGCGGGACGTCGAAGCGGAATTGTACGAAGCCTTGAGCGACACGCCCTTCAACTACCTCGCGGCCCGGCTCGGTCTCAAGCGCGGTTAGCCCCGGCGGTCCGGGGGGCATCAGCCAGTTTTGCCGCAGCGCGGACGTCCAACGCTGGCCGCCCAACTCGGCCAGGCCACCTGGCCCAGCACCATTTCCTGGTTGCCGGTAACCCGTAGCCCTATTCTCATCTTTCGCGACCTTGCCTGCGCCGCAGAATTTGCGTTAACCCCACGCTAACCCCACCCAACACCATGAAAACAAAGCGGCGCCCCAAATTCTGAGGCGCCACTTCGCGGTAAGTCGTTGCTGTTCAACACTAGAGCGGGAGACGGGACTCGAACCCGCGACATCAAGCTTGGAAGGCTAGCGCTCTACCAACTGAGCTACTCCCGCGTTCTTCGATGCTACCCGCTGGAATGACCGGCGGTCCTGCAGTGGTGAGGGAAGGATTCGAACCTTCGAAGGCTTGCGCCGACAGATTTACAGTCTGTTCTCGTTGGCCACTTGAGTACCTCACCGAGGCTCTCTCCGACGCGCCATTGCGGGCGCGGCTGCCGAGCTTTGAAAGAGCTGACGGTCGGGATTGAACCGACGACCTGCTGATTACAAATCAGCTGCTCTACCAACTGAGCTACGTCAGCAGAACGGGCAAACGGCCCACTCCGGACAAGACGAGCAGGATAATCCGACGGGGCCCCGAATTCAAGCAGCCCCGCGCGGATACCCGATGGATTTTACCCCTTCCGCCAGCGCGTTCCCTCGGGGCCGTCCTCAATGAGGATGCCGCGGGCGGTCAGTTCGGCCCGCGCCGCATCGGCCGCCGCGAAATCCCGGCGCTCGCGGGCAGCCCGACGGGCCCCCAACCGCTCCTCGACCCACGCGGCCAGCTCGGCGTCGATCTCCTGCTCGGGCACGAGGTCGAGCACGCTGTCCATGAGTCGGAAAGCGGCCCGGGCCCGCTCCAGCGCCGGCAGGTCGGTGCCTTGTTCGTCGAGCTCCTTGTTGGCTTCACTGATGAACGTGAACAGCGCGGCCAGCGCCTCGGGGGCGTTCAGGTCATCGAACAGCGCGTCCAGAAACGCCTTCTCGGCCTTCGTCGCGGCGTCGGCGAGCGCCGCGGTGCCCGACGTGGCTTCGGATAGCCGCAGCGCAAACGCGCCGATGCGGTTCACCGCCGCCCGCGACTGCTCGAGCGAGTCGTCGCCAAGGTTGAGCTGCTTGCGGTAGTGCGCGTTGAACACGAAATGGCGGTACACGGTGCCGCTGATCCCCTGATCGCGCATCTCGACGACGTTGGCGACGTTGCCCACTCGCTTGGCCATCTTGGCGCCGTCGGTGAGCAAAAACTCACCGTGGCACCAGCAACGGGCGAACTGCTTGCCAGTGGCCGCTTCCGACTGCGCGATCTCGTCTTCGTGGTGCGGGAAGATGAGATCGATGCCGCCGGCATGGAGGTCGAAGGTTTCGCCGAGGTACTTCATGGCCATGGCGGAGCACTCGAGGTGCCAGCCGGGACGACCACGTCCCCACGGCGAATCCCAGGCGGCGCCGGTCGCTTCGTCTTCCGGTTTGGCCGCTTTCCAGAGCGCAAAGTCCTGCGCGTTTTCCTTGGCATACTCGTCTTGCGCGACGCGCGCGCCGGCGCGAATCTCGCGCTTGTCGAGCTGCGACAGTTTGCCGTAGTCCGGGAAGCGATCGATCGCGAAATACACGGAGCCGTCTTCGGCGATGTAGGCCACGTTGTTGGCCACCAGACGTTCCACGAGCGCGATCATCTCGGGGATATGCTCGGTGGCCTTTGGATACCGCTCCGCATCTTCGATACGGAGATACCGACGGTCGCGATGAAAGAGCTCGGTGAAGGGCTCCGTCACTTCGAGAATGTTCGCGCCGGTGGCGGCCGCTTTCCGGATGATCTTGTCGTCGACGTCGGTCAGGTTCATGACCTGTTCGACCTGCCAGCCGGCCAGCCGAATGACACGCCGCAGCAGATCCTCGAAGAGGAACGTGCGGAAGTTGCCGAGGTGCGCCGGGTTGTAGACCGTCGGTCCACACGTGTACATGCGCACCGTCTGTCCATCGGCAGGTGCGAACGGCTCGACGCGACGCGCGAGCGTGTTGTACAGGCGGAATTCTGGCATCGGCGTGAAGGAGGCGTGGTCCGGGCTGTCGTTCGGGATGTCGCTTCGGGATCTCCCGACGATTTCTTGCGTTCGTTGAATGTAGAAGGTAAGTCACCCATGTTGCCCCCCCACTTCCACCCGGACCGTCTCCATGCAGCCTCGCCAGGATCGCCCGCGCGTGCTCTCGCGCGTTTCTACCGTTGTCGGCATCGGCGCCCTCGTGGCGGTCGCCATGGCGGCTCGCAGTCAGGGTGGCCAGCAGGCCACGCCGCCGTCGGCACCGGCATCGCAGCCCCCGGCCGCAGCGGCCAATGCCGCACCGGCCGTTGCCGACTCGACCATGCAGGACTCCACGCAGCGTGCCGACACCGCGGCGATGGCCGACTCGATGTTGGCCATGCCTGATAGCATGATGATGCAGCACACGGCCGCCGCCCCGGCCCCGCAGGCGTCGGGCACCTGGCCGGTTGACCCGGTGACGGGTCAGACGATCATCAACGGCGAGCCGGTGGTCGGTCGCGTGTTCATCATGCAGAAGACGGATGGAACGGTGAAGCTGGGCACCTGGCAGGCCCAGTACGTCGGGGAGCCGCCCGCACCCGAGGCCGCGAACATCGGGACGTCGTACACGGTACCGGCGCCTGAACACACGCGCCGCATGCGCGGCATCATGATTCAGGCGACGCTCTGGGCGATGGATGGGAAGCGGTCGGCGCGTGAGCGTCACTACTACCGCCCGCAGACCACGGGTGCAGCGCTCGGACAGCAGTAAGTCGCTCGGACTTCGACTCTTGGCGGGGCGTCCTGACACTGTGCAGGCGCCCCGCTCGCAGTTCGAGCCGACGAATCGTGCGCGACGGCTCCACCGGGGGCTCCGACGCATACCACGCGGCCGGCTCGTGCGTTGATCGGACCATTGACGCGTGCGACGCATGGCCGCGGCTGGCCGACAGCGGCGAGCAGGCAATCACGATGCCGTCTCGGCGCTCATGTGCTTCCCGGCCCCATCGCCGCCATGCGGCCGCTTCACGCGGTGTCAGTGCACCGGCGCGTGACGCGCGCAGCAGGTACAACGTGCGTGACGCGTGAGAGGTCGACGGCACCTGCGCTTCCTGCCAGCCGCGCATGATTTCGTGCACCGCATCCAGATGGAGCGCGGCACGACGTATGCGAAGTCCCGGCGCGGCATGGCGCACCGAACGCACGTAGCGATGGCGCCGTGAATGCTCGTGCCCCGCCAGTGCCGCGAGCAGCATGGATTGGCCCATCGCCTCAGGCGCCTGCAGTAGCAGCAGCTCGCCCGCGTGAATGCGCAGTGTGACGTCGTCGAGCACGCGCACACTGACGGCGCAGCGTCCGGGAATGCCGGCCGAGATTTCGGCGCGCGCGCGCGCCACCGAGAGCAGTCGTGGATTCATCATGGGCGACACGATGTGACCGTGCCGCCCATCGTGTGTCACCCAATCGTTGCCGGCCGGGTCAAAACATTGCGTTCCGCCACGCGCTCCACGTGAAACGCGGAAATGGCTTCGGCGATCACGAGTGGTTCGTAGCGCACCGGATCGGTGGTGGGCAGGCCAGTCTCAGATCGCACGCGCTCGATCACGTTGCGTGCTTCGCGGTCGTCGAGATCGAACGTGTTGAGCGCAATCGCGATCACCGGCGATGGTCGAAGCGGTTCCATCGCCGATTCGTACAAGCGGATCATTTCACTGAGCGACGGGATCTGCACCCAGGGATTCCGGTGAATCGTAGTCCGTGATGGCTGCGCACAGAGCACCATGGCGTGTGGCAAGGCCCCATGCATGAGCCCGAGGGTGACACCGGAGTACGCGGGATGAATGAGCGATCCCTGCCCTTCCACCAACACGATATCCGCCCCATCTGCCGCCTCGATCGTGAGCGATTCGGCAGCCCCGGCGATGAAATCGGCGACCACGGCATCCACCGCGATGCCGCGCCCTTCCACCAGAATCCCGGTCTGTCCCGTCGCTGCGAAATTCACGCGATGGCCGAGTTGCCGTACGGACGATTGCACTTGGAGCTGCGCCGTCATCTTCCCGATGTTGCAGTCGGTTCCAACCGTGAGCACGATCGTCGCCTCGAGATCGCGAACGCGTCCTGACGCCACGTCGAGCCCCGACGGCGTCCGCCGCAGGTCGCGAATGGTCGCGCCGGAAGCGGCGGCCAGTGCACCGAACTCCCGGTCGTCACCAAGCATGGTGTGCAGGCCGCTCCAGACATCGAGACCGGCGCGCAGTGCGTCGCACACGATGGAGCGCCACGCATCAGGAAACTGCCCGCCCGCCGGTGCGATACCGATCAGCAACGCCGTAGGCTTGTGCGTCATGCCCTCCGCGAGCGTGGCAACGACGGGAATGTTGCCGCCAAAACCGAGCACATCCTGCGCCCTGCGGCCGGCGGTCCCACTGTCGAGAACAGCCGCTACCTCATCCGGCACATACCGGATGCAAGCGTTGGCCGTCTTGGAGCTGAGCGGGCCGAAGCTACCTTCGGCGAGGATCAGAAAGCGACGCGACAGAGCCATGATGCGGAGGGGCGAATACGCCGACGGCGGCCCTTGGAAGGGAGCCGCCGTTGGCGACCGGAAGGGATTCCGGAAATCTACAGCTGAGTCGCGACCCCGTGAATCACGATCTCGGCTGAATACCGCCGAGCCGTTCGATTTCCGCGATCAACTCCGCTTCACCCGTTTTGGCCTGTTCGGCGGCAGCCGCCGCCGCAGCTTGGGCGGCAGCGGCTTGCGCGGCCGCCGCCGCAGCAGCGGCGGCGGTCGCGGCGGCGTCGGGTCCGGCAGCCAACTGAGCCGGCGCGGCGGCGGACGCCGCCTCGGTGGCTCCCGCGGCCAGCTGACGCGAGGCGGCCGGCGCACCGGCACCCAGCATGCCCATGCGCTGCTTGAGCTGCAGCAACTGCTGATCGGCGTTTACGCCGCCCGACGCCCGCTCGAGCTGCTTGAACTCGCCGGCCAGACGATCGCCGCTGAACTCCTCGTCGATCTCCTGCGCCGCCTGCAGCTGCCGTTCGTTGGCCGTGATCTTCTCTTCCATGCGATTGAACGCATCGAAGGCCGAATTGTCGGAAAGACCGGACATCGTTTGCGAGATGCGCGCCTGCGCCTCGGCCCGACGCTGACGGGCGAGCAGCAGATTCTTCTTGCGCTTCGCTTCTTCGATCTTGTCGTTCAGGTCACGGAGGGACTGCTTGAGCTTCTCCGTTTCCATGCGGTGCGTCTCCCACGTGCTGGCGAGCTGCTGGCCGTGCTCGAGATGCTCCTGCCCGCGAAGCAGCGCCTGCTTCGCCAGGTCGTCGCGTCCCTCCTGCACGGCGAGCATGGCGCGACGCTCCCATTCATCGGCCAGCTTGAATTCCGCATCGGCCTGATCCTTCAGGCGCTTCTCATCGGCGATGGACGCGGCAACCTGCTGCTTGGCCTTGGCCAGCTGGTTACGCATGTCGACGATGATCTGATTGAGCATCTTCTCGGGGTTTTCCGCCGAGGAAATGAGCTCATTCAGATTCGACTTGATGAGAGTCGAGAGACGGTCGAAGATACCCATGGTTCAGCGAGCCTCGCGGAAGGCGGCCAGCTCACGAAGATGTGATGTGAGCGAAAGAGTCATGCTCTCGTACGACGCGAGGAATTCCTCGAAATCGAGATGCGCGAGTTCGAGAGCCTCGGTGAGCACGACGTTGTCCTGATCGATGCCGTAGGAGCCGTGCAGCAAGTCGCTGGCATTGAGCTCGAGCAGGCGCCGGTTGAGCGCTGCCTGATCGGCGGCCTCCGCCGGGAGTGGCATCACCTTCACCCGGAGCAACACCACGGGCGGATTGTGCGTGACCACCACATCGAATTCCAGCGCGCCGCTGGGGCGCACGAGCCATAACCCCGGCTCCAGTTCCTGATGGGAGGCGCCGTCTGCACTCAGTCGATCGAGGAATGCCTCGATATCTTCTCGCGTGACCATGTTCGATTCCTTGAGGTTCGGATATCGGTCTGTACGGCGGTGCCCGCCAAATCGTTTCGTCGGGTGTGTCGAATTGTACCGCCGAAGTATGGCCGTCGCATCATCTGAACGGCAGACCGGACGTCGGCGAATGGCTCAGGGACAGCGTCCGCGATAGAGCTTGGCGCCGCGTCCCTCGTTCACGAGCATGAGCCGGCCATCGGTAAGCCAGGTGATGCCCTCGGCATTCCGCTCGCCCGGTGGAACGGCGCAGCGGGCCACCTGAGCACCCGGTCGACCGGTCACCGGGTCGGCGTCGAACACGTACACCGAGCCGTACGTGAGAATCGCGACCAGACGGCGACCATTAGGCATGACGCCAGAAAGCGAGGCGTCGGTGACCCAATCGCGCGACACCGACGTGCCCGGCACGATCGGCAGCGAATCCATCAGGTGAGCCGTCGCGATGGCCTTTCCTGACCACGCCGCGGCCGACACGCGGTACAGCTGCGACGGGCGCAAGCCCCCGCTGTCGTCGGCATTCGGGCGCTTGGTGGCGAACCAGATGCTGGTATCAGGCGCGACCCACATCGCTTCGACATCGCGCGCGCCACCGGGATACACGATGCGCAGTGACGCAGGGGATTCGGTTTCGCTCGCGCTCGTGACCGGCACGGAAACGCGCCATACGCGCACCTCGGCACGCGCAGCATAGTTGTCACCCACGTCACCGATATACACACATGATCCGCTGGCGCACGGACCGATGGCGATCGCTTCCCAGTCGGTATTGTCGGCGCCGCGCACGCGCACAGTGCCCAACGGCACGCCCGCCGAATCATACGCGTACAGTGTGGCCGCGTTGCCGCGGTCATTCTGCGACCAGAACACACCCGGCTCGGTGACACTCGCCACGACGCCAGACGCTTCCGTGAGTCGTGCGTCGCCCAACATGCCCGTGCGCACCAGATCGCGGAGCGACGGCTCTCCCGGCACGGTCCAGCGGTCGCGCTTCGGCTTCTCCGCACTACTGTCGCCCTTGCCACTCGAGCACGCCGACAGCAGCGAGAGCACGAGCAGCAGCGCACGCGCTCGCTCAGGCACCGGCGCGCTTGATCTCGTACAGACGTTCTTTCGCCAAGCGACGACCGGTTGGCGTCGCGGCGAGTCCGCCGCCGGCGGTTTCGCGGTAGCGCACATCCATGTTCGCGCCGATTTCGCCCATCGTGTCAATGACTTCGTCAGCCGGAATGGCGAACTCGATGCCAGCCATGGCCATTTCGATGGCCGCCATCGCAATCGCCGCACCCGTCGCGTTGCGGAACACGCACGGCAGTTCCACGAGTCCGCCGAGCGGGTCACATACCAAACCAAGCGTGCCCTGCTGCGCGAGGGCGGTGGCGTGTCCGACCTGTCGCGGCGAACCACCCAGCATCTCCACGGCTGCTCCTGCAGCCATGCCCGCCGCAGCACCCGTCTCGGCCTGACAACCACCTTCGGCGCCGGACAGCGAGGCGCGTTCGGCCACGACGGCGCCGATCAGTCCGGCGGTCGCCAGCGCATCGATGACGCGTTCGTCGTCGATGCCACGCGCCTTCGCGATGCCGGTGAGCACCGCCGGCAGAACACCGGCACCACCGGCAGTGGGTGCCGCGACAATCACACCCATCGCGGCGTTCACTTCCTGCACCGCAATGGCGCGCGCGAGCACGTCGCGGAACGGGGTGTTGGCCAGGGGACCATCGGGACCGGTGCGCAGCTTGGCGGCATCACCACCGACCAGCCCCGAGGACGACTTGAGATCACCGATCATGCCGCGGTCGACCGCTTCGCGCATCACCACCAGCGCGCGCCGCAGCGCATCGCGGATGCTCTCCACCGTGCGCCCTTGATCTTTCGCTTCCGCCTCGAGGGCGACCTGCGAGAGCGTGACCCCGCGCGCCTCTGCGTCACGAATGGCATCAGCCAGTGCTCGATACATCAGGCACTCACCTTGTCGAGACGGAACGCCCACTTGACCCAGCCTAGCGCACGGATGGCATCACGCACCGACTCATCGGGCTGCTCGTCGACCTCGATCACCATGAAGGCATCCCCGCCGCGCTCTTTTCTCGAGAGCTTGAGCGTGGCAATGTTGCAGTTCGCGTCGGCGAGAATGCCGGCGATACGGGCCACAGATCCTTTCACATCCTCGGCCACGAGGACGATAGTGTGCAGGTTGCCGGGAATCTCTACCGGATAGCCATCGATCTCGGTGACCATGATGCGTCCGGCGCCAAGTGAAGCGCCGACCATCTGCGCCGTGCGGTCGCCGCGGTCGAGCGTGATGCGCACGGTGTTGGGGTGCGCGTCATCACCGAGCGACGTTTTCTCGAATGCATAGGCGAGTCCTTCGCGCTCCATGATGTCGAGCGCCGTACGCAAGCGTTCGTCGTCGGGGCGAAAGCCCATGAGGCCGCCCACGATCGCCTTGTCGGTGCCGTGCCCTTCGCCGGTTCGGGCGAAAGACCCGTGCAATTCGATGTGCGCCTTTTCGGGCGTGCCGCCAACCAGACACCGGGCGAGCAGCCCCAGGCGGCAGGCACCGGCCGTGTGTGAACTGCTCGGCCCGACCATGACAGGACCGATGATATCGAGGAGAGAGACCATCTGTGGAATGTACTTGCCGTCGGTGCCGTACAACAGAAAGCAGGCGCCCGGCGATACTCGCCGGACGCCTGCTTTTTTGCCGTGCGTCTTACAGCGCGCGATTACGCGTTGTTGCGACGACGGCGTGCCATCATGCCGAGACCGGCAAGGCCCGACGCCATGAGGATGTACGTGCTGGGCTCCGGGACGACCGTGGATACGTTCGCGATCTCAAAGCGCAGGTCGTTGTAGTCGAAGTCTGCGATCGGCACGATGGTAGCCGAGCGGTCCTCGAAGCTGAAGGCTGTCGTGAATGTTCCTCCGCCTGATGCTGCCAAGCCGGAGCCGGCCGAAACAGCCATGTGGAGCGCGTTGTCAGGATTCCGCGATGCGGGGCCGCTGAAGAACCTGTAGTTGGTAAAGTTCGGCCCTACGCCCTGCGTGGTGTTGGTTAAACGAAAGAACACGTTTTGCCCTGAGGAGACGTTCCCGATCTGGATCTGCGTGCCGGGAGCCGAGGCGCCTGCACCGTTATTGGTGAACAGATCTGTCCACGTACCGCCTGCGCTAAAACTGCCGATAGCGCCGATCTGGTAGGCCAAAGTGCTGCGATCTGCGGCCTCGGAGCCAACAAAGCGCACCGTGACAATGCTATTGTTTCCGAGGAAATCAACGGCCGTGGGGACCTGCGCGCTCACGCTCGCCGCGCTACCGGCGACAAACAGCGTCGCGGCGGCAAGACGGTGCAATGAACGAACGAGGGATGTGAGTTGCATTTGGATTGCTCTCTCGGTTGGAAGTGACTGCTCGACTGCAGTGCGTAATCGCGACGTCAACCACACTAGAGCAATAGGCGTGCCCCATCCACCATATCGTGAAACGTTGTCCTGCCCGCTTGACTCGGTGACATATCGCACGGTGATCGCACGCGTTCGTGTCACACTCGGCGCCGACAATTCTTCGCAAGAAGTTTCAGGTACAGCTATTCGCAAACTGCGATGCAGCCTCGTGACTGCTGGTGCAACGCCGCCAGCGCTTACTCAGCAGTGCTTGACAGCATCGGCGCCAGATACCGACCCGTGTGACTCTCTTTCACACGGGCGACCTCTTCCGGCGTGCCCTGAGCCACAATCGTACCGCCGCGCACGCCACCTTCTGGTCCCAGATCGACGATCCAATCGGCGGTCTTGATCACATCGAGATTGTGCTCGATCACCAACACCGTGTTTCCGCGTTCGACCAGCTTATGCAGCACACCCAGCAGCACGCGCACGTCTTCGAAATGCAGACCGGTAGTCGGCTCGTCGAGGATGTACAGCGTGCGTCCGGTATCACGCTTGGACAGCTCCGTGGCCAGCTTCACGCGCTGTGCTTCTCCACCGGACAGCGTGGTCGCGCTCTGTCCAAGGTGGATGTACCCCAGGCCAACGTCGCGGAGTGTTTCGAGCTTCTGCAGGATCCGCGGCTGATTTTCGAACACCGTGCACGCCTCCTCGACCGTGAGATCGAGAATCTCGGCGATGCTGCGCCCTCGGAAGTGCACTTCCATGGTCTCGCGATTGAAGCGTTTGCCTTTGCAGACATCGCAGGGCACAAACACATCGGGGAGGAAGTGCATTTCGATCTTCACCAGTCCGTCGCCCTGACAGCTTTCGCAGCGCCCGCCCTTCACGTTGAACGAGAAGCGACCGGGTCCGTAGCCGCGAATTTTTGATTCGGGCAGTTCAGCGAAGAGTTCACGCACCGGCGTGAAGATGCCGGTATAGGTGGCCGGATTCGAACGTGGCGTGCGACCGATCGGGCTTTGGTCGATGTCGATGATCTTGTCGAGATGCTCCAAGCCCGTAATGCGCGTGTGTGCACCCGGCAGCACGCGCGCCCGGAAGAAGTGACGCGACAGCGTGCGCTGCAGAATATCGGTGACGAGCGTGGACTTGCCCGACCCGGACACGCCGGTGACCGCGACGAACAGACCCAGCGGGAACTCCGCGGTGACATCGCGCAGGTTGTGCTCGCGCGCCCCCTGCACGGTGAGCATACGCGCCACATCGCGCGGCCGGCGCTGCAGCGGCACTTCGATGCGGCGCGTGCCGCGCAGGTACTGCCCCGTGATCGATGCCGGTGTATCGATCACGTCCTGCACCGATCCCGCGGCGATCACTTCGCCGCCGTGCTTGCCGGCGCCGGGACCGAGATCGATCAGGTAATCGGCATCACGGATCGTTTCCTCGTCGTGTTCGACGACGATGACCGTGTTGCCGAGATCGCGCAGCTGCTTGAGGGTGGAGAGCAAACGGCCGTTGTCGCGCTGATGCAAGCCGATGCTGGGCTCGTCGAGGATGTACAGCACGCCGACGAGGCGCGACCCGATCTGCGTGGCAAGCCGGATGCGCTGTGCTTCTCCGCCCGACAGCGACTCGGCGCTGCGATTGAGTGTGAGATAGTCGAGACCAACATCCACCAGAAAGCGCAGCCGCTCGCGGACTTCCTTGAGAATCGGACCGGCAATACCGGGATCGAGTCCCGGATGCCCGGCGCTGCGCACGGGCACGGTTTCGAAGAACGCCAGCGAATCGACCACACTGCGTTCGACGACCTGTCCGATATTCAGACCGTGCACCGTCACGGCCAGTGACTGCGGGCGCAGCCGTCGGCCTTCGCAGGCCGGGCACGGTCCGGCCACCATGAATGACTCGAGATCGAGGCGCACGCCGTCAGAGCTGCTCTCGTCATAGCGACGCTGCACATGCGCGACGATGCCTTCCCATGTGCTCTCCGCAGCCGTCTTCGCCGCGGTCTTCGCAGCCGTCTTGGCGGCTGCACCCTTCACCGCCTTCTTGACCGCCTTGCGCGCGCGCGGCGGCGCGTCACCGACACCGTGCAATAGCTGCTGACGCACCTTGGCCGGAATCTGTCCCCACGGCTTGTTGAGGTCGAAGCCCAACTGCTTGGCAAGTCCGGGGAGAATCACCTTCCGCATGTATCCGTCGGGCTCTCCCCAGGGGAGTACGACGCCCTCGAGAATCGAGATGCTCGGATCGCCCAGAATGAGATCTTCGCTCACCGTGCGCGTGGTGCCGAGCCCGCTGCACATCTCGCAGGCGCCGAACGGCGAGTTGAACGAGAAGTGACGCGGCTCGAGTTCCGGCATGGAGATGCCGCAGGCGGCGCAGCCGTAGCGCTCCGAGAACATCTCGGTGACCGGCTCCGATCCATCGTAGCGCACGACTTCGGCGAGACCTTCGGCCAGTCGCAGGGCCGTTTCCACCGAGTCGGTGATGCGACCACGATCTTCGGTGCGCACAACCAGGCGATCGACCACCACCGACACGGAGTGATTCAGACGCCGGTTCAGCTTTGGCGGATCAGCGAGCTCGATGAGTTCACCGTCCACGACCGCGCGCACGAAGCCCTGCTTGCGCGCACTTTCGAAGAGATCCTTGAACTCGCCCTTTCGCTCTTGCACTAGCGGCGCGCGGATTTCGAGGCGCGTGCCTTCGGGCCAAGCCAGCACCATTTCGGCGATCTGCGTCGGGCTCTGCCGCTGTACGGCGCGACCGCAGTTCGGGCAATGCGGCGTGCCGGTGCGCGCGTAGAGCAGGCGCAGATAGTCGTACACTTCGGTGACCGTGCCCACGGTTGAACGCGGGTTGTGACCGGCCGATTTCTGCTCGATCGAAATAGCCGGCGACAGGCCCTCGATGGCGTCGACATCGGGCTTTTCCATCAGCCCCAGGAACTGCCTCGCGTATGCCGAGAGTGACTCGACGTAGCGTCGCTGCCCTTCGGCATAGATCGTATCGAAGGCAAGCGACGACTTCCCCGAGCCGGACAGGCCGGTCACGACCGTCAACTTGTCGCGTGGGATCGTGACGCTGATGTTGCGGAGATTGTGCTCGCGGGCACCACGCACCACGAGGGCATCGGACGGACGGACCGGTTCGGGCATAGTCGTTGAAGGTGCGGGGACCGCACGGGCAAGACAACCCCGGCCGCGTGCGAATCAGGGCCAGTGCCGAAACGCTCCCCCGGTCCGGAACGCGCATTGGCGCGAAGAAGTTGCGTCGGGGTGCCGCTTGGTCGTCCTGCGGGCATGATCGAGATCAGTTCGCTCTGCAAGCGCTACGGGTCGTTCACGGCCGTGCGCTCCCTGGATTTGGTGGTGCCTTCCGGCGAGCTGTTCGGGTTTCTGGGACCGAACGGCGCGGGCAAGACGACCACCATGCGCATGATCGCCGGCATCCTGCAGCCGACGGCCGGCTCGGTCCGGATCGCCGGACACGACTTGCGGGTCGACCCGCTGTCGGCGAAAAAGGCGCTGGGATTCATTCCCGACCGGCCGTTCATCTACGAAAAGCTCACCGGCATCGAGTTCCTGCGATTCAGCGCGGGCCTGTACGGCGAGCAAGGCCCGGACGTCGAGAAGCGCGGCCAGGAGTTGCTGGCGCTGTTCGACCTCGAGGCGTGGCGTGACGAGCTGGTGGAGAGCTACAGCCACGGCATGCGTCAGAAGCTGATCATCGCCAGCGCGTTCGTGCACCGACCGGCCGTGATCGTCGTGGACGAACCGATGGTCGGACTCGACCCGAAATCATCCAAGATTCTGAAGGACCTGTTTCGCGAATACACCCGCCGTGGACACACGGTCATGATGTCCACCCACACCCTGGAAATCGCCGAGGGAATGTGTGATCGCATCGGGATCATGCAGCGTGGCGACCTGGTGGCGTGCGGCACGATGGACGAGCTGCGGCGAACGTCGGGCGATGACGACGCGCTCGAAGACATCTTTCTGCGCCTCACCGGCGATCATGTGGCGCGCGAGCTGATGGAGGTGCTGGATGCCTGAGGCGGCCGCGCTGCCCAGGACCACGGCGTGGCAACTGCTGGCGCCCAAATGGCAGATGGCGCGACACCGCATGCGGCGCCACGAGAAGGGCGACATTCGCCGCCTGCTGGTGGTAGCCACGTTGGGCGCGCTCTTCTGGCTGGCCGCGTTCGCGATTTCCCTCAAGCTGCTGCGCTACTTCCGCAGCGCCGAGGACATCGGCGCACTGCTGGCCGCGAAGCTGCTGTCGATGATTCTGTTGTCCTTCGGCTCGATTCTCTTGCTGTCGAACACGATCGCGGCACTCTCGAACTTCTTTCTCGCCCGTGATCTCGATCAACTCGCGGCCGCGCCGATTCGCGCCGGGGCGTTGTATCGCGCGCGCTTGCTGGAAACGGCGCTCCACTCGAGCTGGATGGTGGCGCTGCTGTTGATTCCGCTCGTGGCCGCGTACGGCGTCGCCTACAAGGCGAACGCGTCGTTCGTGCTCTTCGCGATCGCCGTGCTCGTGCCGTTCCTGATGATCCCCGCCGCCGCGGGATCAACCGTCACACTGCTATTGGTGAACGTGTTCCCGGCGCGTCGCACGCGCGACCTGCTCAGTGTGATCACGGCGATGGCTGTGTGCGGACTGGTGCTGATGTTCCGCGCCGCCCGTCCCGAGCAGCTGGCGCGCCCTGAGGGCTTTCAAAACTTCGTGCAGTTCATTGCCGCGCTGGAAACGCCGTCGTCGCCGTGGCTGCCAAGTGAGTGGGTGGCCGAATCCATCGTGAAGTTCCTCGATGGCCGCAGTGTGTGGTCGCCCATGCTGCGCCTGTGGGGCGTCGCGACACTGCTGATTGTAGTGGGCCAGCTGCTGCACGGTCGCGGATGGCATCGCGCGTACAGCATGGCGCAGGAAGGGGCGAATTCGCGCGCCAAGCAACGGATCGGGCGTCCGTTGCTTGACCGGATGCTGTCGTTCCTCGGCACTACGCGGCGAGAGCTCGTACTGAAGGAACTGCGCGTGTTCATGCGTGACAGCACGCAATGGTCACAGCTGGTCATGCTCGCCGTATTGCTGGTGGTGTACGTCGCGAATGTGAGATACCTGCCGCTGTCGGGTGCCGGCATGACCGAATTGCTGCGCAACGTGATCCCGTTCCTGAATCTCGCCTTGGCCGGCTTCGTCCTCGCGTCGATCGCGGCCCGGTTCGTCTTTCCGAGTGTCAGTCTCGAAGGACGCGCGCTCTGGCTCCTGCGTTCGAGCCCCCTGCGCATGTCAGATCTGCTCTGGGCGAAGTTCTGGGTGGGCGCGGTGCCGCTGCTGATGCTGGCCCTGGTGCTGGTCGGATGCACGAACCTGATGCTCGGCGTCCGGACCTTCGTGCACATCGTGTCGCTGACGGCGATCACCGCGCTGGTGTTTCCGCTCACGGCATTGGCACTGAGCTACGGCACGTTCTATCCGCAGTTCGACACCGAAAACGCGGCGCAGATCCCGACGTCCTTCGGCGGACTGCTGTTCATGATGACGGCGATCGTGCTGATCGGTGCCGTGGCGTATCTCACCGGTCGTCCGGCCGCGCGATTCGTGGTGGCCGAGCACTTCGGCTGGGCACAAACGCCGACGGATATGCTGCTGCCGTTCGCCGTCGCGGCCACGGCTTGCATCGTGGCGACGGCGGCGCCGCTGATGATGGCACGGCGGCGGCTGGACGCCACTGAACGGGCGTAGCCTCGCGGCCCTCTTTGTTCTTTGAGGGGTCCAGCCACTAGGTTCTTGCCCGATGGCTACACGACACCCTGCTCCGAACGGCCCAACGATCGCGCCCAATGCGGCCACGGCCTTTCGCCGTCGCCTGCACGCCTGGTTCAAGCAGCACTCGCGCGACCTACCTTGGCGGCAGACGCGGGATCCCTACCGCATTCTGGTCTCGGAGCTGATGCTTCAGCAGACGCAGGTATCACGGGTCATCGATTTCTATCGTCGCTTTCTCGACCGGTTTCCCGATCTGTATTCGCTCGCGGATGCGCGACCGAAGAAGGTCATGGAGGCGTGGGAAGGGCTGGGGTATTACGCCCGCGCCCGGAACCTGCACGCCCTGGCGAAGCATGTCACGACCGAGCAGGACGGCGTGATTCCGAGCGAACCGCTTGCACTGCGCGAGTTGCCGGGCGTCGGTGCCTACACCGCCGGCGCGGTCGCCTCGTTCGCGTACGAGAAGCGTGCGGCATTGGTGGACACGAACGTGGCCCGCGTGCTGCACCGCGTGTTCGCGCCGCACCTCCATCCGAAATCCGGTCCGGGGCTGAAGCAGCTGTGGCTCATCGCCGAGCAGCTGTTGCCGCGCACGGGCAAGACCACGTGGACGCACAATCAAGCGCTGATGGAGTTGGGCGCGCTGGTGTGCACGGCGCGGGTGCCACGTTGCGGCATGTGCCCGGTGAAGGCGGGCTGCGCGACCTATCCGATACTGCAGGCGGCCGAACGCGAGGTGCTCAACGCGACTGCGCCGCTTACCCTGAAGGGCAAGCGGCGCAGTGTTGGTGCAAAGAAACCTGCAGTGACGCCGACTACGAAATCGACAGGGAGCGGATCACGCGGTTGAGCATGGTGCGGATCGGCGCGACCTGCAGCTCCGTGAGACCGCGGCTGCGCACGAGCGCGTCGAGCTCGTTGATCAGCGCTTCGAGCTGATTCATCGCCGCGGTTTCGTTGCCACGGCGAATCGAATTGGCGGCCGCATTGAGCTTCGCATTCAGCGAGTTCAACACGCCCTTGTTTACTCGGCCGGTGCCGCCGAGCGCATCGACCATGCTGGCCGTGGCGTCAAGCGCCTGCGCTGGTGAGAGCACCGTCGCGGTGGTCGTCACCGTGTCGGCGAGCCCGCGAATGTCGGTCGCGATCAGACGCACCGTGAACACGCCTGACGTGGTGTACACATGCGACGTGTTCACGCCAATGGCCGTCGCGCCGTCGCCAAAGCTCCAGGCGTAGGTGAGCGCGTCTCCGTCGGGGTCGGTGGACGCCGACGCCGACATGGCCACGGATTCGTCTTCGATGGAGTTGAACGGGCCGTCCACCGCCGCGACCGGCGGCTTGGTGTTGCTCTCGAACGCGATCTCGAGGTCGTTGCGCAGGAGGCTGAGCAGATCGTAGCCACTCAGCGCCTCGACGGAATCGACTGTGGTCTTGTACGTCGCCCACGGGACGTTGCGAATACCCGCCACGTTTGGCATGACCACGGCCACGATCTCGGCGGCGTCGAGCGACGTGACATTGGCGATGCCCTGATTGCGCGGCAGGATCACCGCGACCTTCCAGACGTACTCGGGGATCACGATCTTGCCTTCGTTCTTGACCGTGCCCTTGTTGCCGGCCACGCCGGTCACGATGAACACTTCCTTGTTGCTGCTCTGCGCGCGTGCGCCGAGCTCGTTCTCCAGCGCTGCCCACGGACCCTGATTATTGTCGGCGGCCTGCGGCACGATGTTGCTGAAGTAGAAGGTGCGCGCGTTGTCGAGCGAGCCGGTGGTACGGTCGAACGAGCGCGCCAGGTGGCCGCGATCGATGCCATAGC
Organism: Gemmatimonas sp.; assembly: GCF_031426495.1. NCBI lineage: Bacteria > Pseudomonadati > Gemmatimonadota > Gemmatimonadia > Gemmatimonadales > Gemmatimonadaceae > Gemmatimonas > Gemmatimonas sp. The sequence continues at coordinate 25,060 of NZ_JANPLK010000027.1, forward strand.
CGGCAATGGCGCCGGCGCCGGTGTAGTCGGCCGTGGTGTAGCGCGGGTAGTCGGCCGGCAACGCCGGATCGTACGTGAAGCAATCGCAGCGGTCGAACGAACCGATGTGCGTCGCCTCGAGATTGTACGCGACCCAGTTCGGTGTGTTGCGTGACTTGCTGTAGGACACGGTGAACTGCGGGCGGTCGATGATGAAGTCATCGGCTGGCGTGCCGTCGACCGGCGTGCCGAACTCGGTGTTGTTGCCGTAGGCGGCGGTGTTGCCCGCCGTCGCCACGTCGATGGGCAGCGTGTACGTACCGCTCGAGAGTCCGTCGGCCGTGGTGGCGCGAAGCACCGCGTTGCCGACGGCGAGGCCGGTGATCACTCCGTTCGCATCGATGCTGGCGATGGCGGGGGTATCGCTGCTCCACGTGATGGCGCCGGGAACGGCGACGCCAAGTCGCGACGCACTCGCGAAGATCTGATCCTGGAAGCCGACCGGGAGTGCCGGGTCGGCCGGGACACGACCAGAAAAGGTGAAGGCCGTGCGCAGCACACCGGGGGTGCGTCCGTTGCAGCCACCGAAGTTCTCCAGGGCAACGCTCCACGTATTGGCGAGTGAGCGCTGCAACGAGTTGCCGACACCGGGTGCCGGATCTTCCTTGGCGATGAGGTCGATGGACGGGATACCGGCCGCCGGTCCGTCGGTGGCCGTGAAGGCACCTTCGTACGACAGGAATTCCACCACGGTGCCCTGCGCATTCACGAGGGCAACACCATCGGGGGCGCCGTTCTGAATGCCGTCGGTCGGATACTCGAAGTACAGTACGCCACGACCGGTGCAGGTGGATGCCACGACGCCGCTTAGCAAGCGCGTGTTGTAGACCGTGCCGCCGTTGCCGTTGTACAGCAGCAGCTGCCAGCCGGTAAGGTTGGTTCCAGCCGGCGCTTCGATCTCGATCGCTTCGCCGACGTCGGTACCGGCATTGTCGTAGTGGATTTCACTGATGCGCACGGACGGCAATGACGCCGCTTCGGTCACGGTCATCGTGGCCGTGCCGGCGACGCCGTTGGCCGCAATGGCGGTGATGGTCGTGGTGCCGATGTCGAGCGCCGTGGCCACGCCGGTCGTGCTGACGCTGGCGACCAGCGGCGCGCTCGTGGTCCACGTGATCGTGGGGTTAGCCACGACGAGATTATTGGCGTCGGTCGCGACAACGGTGAACGCACGCGTGCCCGCGATCGGGACGGACGCGGTCGTCGGCGTCACCACGATCGTTGCGATCGGGCCAACGACGGGACCGGCCCCGCAGAGCACCGGGGTGGTCGCCCCGTTCCGAGGCGCGGCAGCGCCCGTGGTGAAGTCGACGGCGTTGTTCCGCGTCCACGCACAGCCGCTGGCGGCGCGGAGCGCGGCGGTGGTGTTCGAGAGGGCGGCGGTATTGTCGCTCGCTGGGCAGCTGGAGACACCATAGCCGACGCGATCCACGACTTCGGCGCCATCAGGACATCCGCCTGACTGCACGGCCGTGGTTGAGGAAAGAATGACCTTGCCGCCGCCGCCGCCCATCTGAATGGTGCCCGTCGCGTTCGGCGTGGGCAGATTCACGCTTCCGCCAGCGCCCTGAGATTGCTGCACGAGGTAGAAGCCGCCGGCCGGGATCGTACCCGTCAGCGCGGTCGCCTGCCACGTCGTTCCAGTGAGCGCTGAATACTGCACACTCCATCCCGCGACGCTTACCGGGGACGTGCCGGTGTTGTGCAACTCGATGAAATCGTTTCGGTACACCGATCCTGAGTTACCACCGCCACCATAAACCTGGCTGATCACGACCGAGGGTCGCGTCGACGTGACGGCGAAGCGCGGCGCCGAGGGCGTCGCCGCATCGGGAGTTACGACGTCAGCGCTCGAACACGCCGACGCCAAGAATGCCAGCGCGAAAAGCGCGGCGCGGGAGAGGCCAGAGCTCATGTGGTACCGGAGCAGAAGTGCGAGTGTAGAGGTAGAGCCATATGGTAGCGATGCAACAGCTCGACGGAAAGGAATAAAAAGACGGCGTGACGGTGATGTTACCCGTCACGCCGTTGTTACCGTCAAACGTTTGCGAAACAAGAGCTTACCAGCAGGACCCATCGCATGAAATATGCCCCATCCGTGATATTTGTGACGCTCTATTCCGCTCCCGGAACGCACGGTGCCACCCGCCGTGATTCAGGCCGCCGCGAGCTGATCACCACAACCGCTGCAGAATCGCGATCCCACCAGCTCCACGCTAGTGCCGCACTTTCCGCATGACCCAGGCAGGTAACGCCCGCAGCTCGAGCAGTACGTCGCGTCGGGCTCCGGCCGTGGCCCGCAGACGCCGCAGGAGCGCTGATTCTGGCGCGCCCGACGAATCGCCGCCTCTACAGGGTCGGCAGCGTCGGCCGAGCTGACCGCCGCCATCGCCGCCACCGCCAGACCGCCGGCTGCCGTTGCTTCACGGACATCCGACGCGCGCAGTTCCGCCAACGCCTCGCGCGTATACCGCGTCTTGAGCTCGGCATAGTCGCTGTCCGAGAGCTTGCCGGTTTCGCGATCGAACTCGATCTCGCGCAGCGCGGCCACAGCGCCGTCCAGCTGCTCTTCTTCCCGACCCGACCGCTTGGCCCGCGCGGCCTTCACGCGTGCCGCTTCCGTCGCGGCTTTCTTCTCATCGTCCGCCCGTACTTCCGCCTCACCGCTCAACAGCGGCGAGAGCACCAATGAGAGCGCGCCAAGCGCCAGCACCGTCCCCAAGACCAACGGCACGGCGGCTTCCGGCATCGCAACCAGCGTCATCAGCGCTCCTCCCGCAGGGCGGCCTGAAGGCGCGCCAATTCATCGGGCGTGGCATCGATCGACGTGTCGATTGTCACCGGCTCGGCGGCACGCTTGGCCGCCGCTACATCGGCATTCCGACGCCAGCCACGCAGCAGGGCGCCAATCGCCACCGCGCCCAGCGCCATTGCGGCAAACGGCGCGAACCAGGCCAGCAGGTTGAACCCCTGCTTCCGCGGCTGCATGAGGATGAAATCCCCGTAGGTCTGCGTCATGGCAGCCATGATCTCGTCGGCGTTGTAGCCGCCTTCCACGAGCCGCTGAATATCGCCGTGCACCGCCGGCGAGATGCCACAATTGAAGTCGGTCGTGCGGCACGTGTAGATGTCGAGCGTGCACGGACACGGACAGGCGAGGTTGCGCTCGAACGCTTCGAGCTGCTTCTCGTCCATCTGCTTCACAGCATTTGGCTTGGCGGGGCGCACGACGGGCTTGTACGAATCGGACGTCATCTCCTCGCCGCCGGGCGCGGTGGCGGCCTGCGGCGTCGCGGCGTCCTGCGCCCACGCCGTGCGGGCCAGCAACAGCGATCCGGCCGCGACGACAGCCACCGACCCCGCGTGGGAGAGAAAGACGCGACGTGTAGCGACCGACAAGTCACGCGCCGTGCTCACGCCCCCGCTCCGACCAATGCCATGGTCGACTCCGACGGCAACTCAGCCACGTAGCCACCTTCACGCTCCGCGCGTACCGCCTGCGGCCACATCACGATCAAGCCGCCGAACGCCATGATGATGCCGCCGAACCACACCCACCACACCAACGGATTGAAGTTGATGTGAATCGCCGCCGTTTCGCGATCGACCGCGCCGGTAAAGACGAGATACACGTCCTGCTTCGGCGACTCGAGAATGCCGACTTCCGTTGATGGCTCGAACGTAGGCTCGCCGGCCGCATTCACGTGCTGACGCTTTTCGCTGGACAGGATGCCCATATTCTTGCCGTCGCGCGTGACGTTGAACGATGCGGCGACCACGCGACGATTGAGTTGCTCGAACGAGGAGATGCCCTGACTCGTGAATACCCACTCGCTGCCGTAGGCGTCTTTCGCCTTGACCGACTCACCAGCCTTGAGCGTCGCCGTCAGGTCCTTCTTGAACATCAGCCCGGCGAAGGCGCAGAACAGAATGACCACGCCGAAGTGCACGATGTAGCCACCGTAGCGGCGACGGTTTCGGCCGACCAGGCGCATGGAGGCGCCGAACAGTCCTTCGCCGTACATCCGGCGACGCGCGCCGATGCCCTTGACGAATTCCTGGATGATCGTGCCGAACACGAAGCCGGCCAACAGGTACGACACCAGGGCATACATCTGGCGCATGCCCATCGCGAACAACACCGCGAACGTGACCACACCGGAGATGACGGGCCAGGTGAACTGCCGCTTGAGATTCGACGTGGAGGCGCGGCGCCACGCGATCAGCGGGCCGATGCCGGTGAGCGCGAGCAGCAGCAAACCGAGCGGACCATTGACCGCGTTGAAGAACGGCGGACCGACGGTGATCTTGTCGCCCTTCACCCACTCGCTGAGGATCGGGAAGAGCACGCCCCAGAGCGTGGCGAAGCAGATGCCCACCAACACGAGGTTGTTGTACAGGAACGCTGCCTCGCGGCTCACCATGCTCTCGAGCTCCGCGTTCGCCTGCAGGTCGTTCAGACGCGTGGACACGAGATACGCCGTGCTCACCGCCGCGACAATGAGGAAGCCGAGAAACCAGTCACCGACGGGCGACTGCGCAAAGGCGTGCACGCTCTCGATGATGCCGCTGCGCGTGATGAACGTGCCGAGGATCGTGAGCAGGAACGACATTGCCACCAGCGTCACGTTCCACTTGCGCAGCATGCCGCGCTTTTCCTGGATCATGATGCTGTGCAGGAACGCCGTAATCGTGAGCCATGGCAGGAACGACGAATTCTCGACGGCATCCCAGGCCCAGTAGCCGGCCCAACCGAGTTCCACGTACGCCCACCACATGCCCAGCACGATGCCGATGGTCAGGAAGAACCACGAGAGCAAGGCCCAGCGGCGAACGGCGCCCAGCCACTGCGTATCGAGCTTGCGGGTGACCAGCGCGCCGATCGCGAAGGCGAATGGAATCGCGGTACCGACGAGCCCCAGGTAGAGCATCGGCGGATGGATCGCCATGCCCGGATTCTGCAGCTGCGGATTCATGCCGCGACCTTCGGGCGGGATCCAGTCGAGGCGCTCATACGGATTGGCGCCGAAACACATCGTCATCAGGAAGAACAGGCAGATGATGCCCAGTGTCCCGGTGACGTACGGCATCATGGCACGATTCGTCTTGCGATTCGAAAAGACCGCGATCGCCGAATACGTGGTCAGAATCAAGGCCCAGAACAGCATGGACCCGGACTGCCCGGCCCAGAAGGCCGTGAAGGTATAGATCTTCGGGAGGTTCGAGCTCGTATACGAGGCAACGAACTTGATCGAGAAGTCGTGCAGGAAGAGGGCGGTCCACAACCCGATGGACGCGAGCAACGTGAACCCGAACGTTGCGTACAGCGCCCGCTCACCGCTCTTCACAAGGTCAGGGCGCCCCTGCAGGCCCCCGGAGAACGACACGGTAGTCGTCCAGGCCGCCATTAATAGAGCGACCCAGAGCGACAATTCACCAACGAGAATCATGGGGCCTCGCGCTTACGCGCAGGCGCGCGTCAGTTACGCGCGAGGGGTTGCCGACGTGCCCTGCTTGTAGCCGGGCGTGTCCTTGTACTTCTCGGGAGCGTTCTCGTAGCGCGACGCGCACTTGGCCAGCAGGATCGTGGACTGGAACGTGCCGTTGGTATCGAGTCGGCCTTCGACCACCACATCGACCCCATCGGTAAACGTGTCGGGCACGAGGCCGGTGTGCTCCACGTCGTACGTTTTGGTGCCGTCGGTCATCTTGAAGGTGACCGACCGTCCTGACGCCTCACGAACGATCGTGCCGCTGACGACGCGAGCACCGACTTTCACACCGTTCTTCACGAAGCGCGGATTGTCCGACACTTTGCTCGCGAGCTCAGCCGGCGTCAGATAGTAGGTGGCCGTCTCGTCGATCGAGCTGGCCATCAGATAGCCGGCGGTGCCAAGCACCAGCACGCCGCCAAACAGAAATTTATTTCGAGCTTTCACGGGACCCGTCCTCGTCGTCCGGATGGTGTTCGTAGAAGATAGCTGCGGGACGGTCGTGCGGCAGCTACGCAGCAAACGATCTCGAGAACTTCAGAGTGCCCGATCGGTGTCACGGGCCCAGCTCAGCGCACCACGCACCGCCCGCCGCCATCCGGCATATCCGGCCGTGGCCGTCGGGTCACCGGTAGGGATGAACCGTGTGAAATGACGCCCGGCCAGAAATTCATCCCCGTTCGCCCAAAGCCCCGCCGCCAAACCAGCCAAACCCGCCGCGCCCATCGCCGTGGTCTCCACGATGTCGGGACGCTCTACCGGCACCCCAAGCACGTCGGCCTGAAACTGCATGAGCCAGTCGTTCGCGGTGGCGCCGCCGTCCACCCGCAAGCGATCGAACGGGACGCCACCCTGTGTACGCATGTCACCCAGGACATCGTTGGTGGCGTAGGCCATGGCTTCGAGCGCGGCGCGGGCGAAGTGCGCCCGCGTGGTGCCGCGCGTGAGGCCGACAATCGTGCCGCGGGCGTTCGGCTCCCAGTCGGGAGCACCGAGACCGACCAGCGCTGGCACGAAATACACGCCGTCGTTGCTCACGAGCGAACGCGCCAGCCCTTCCGTCTCGCTGCTGTGGGCGATGATGCCCAGTCCGTCGCGCAGCCACTGCACCGCCGCCCCGGCGATGAAGATCGACGCCTCGAGCGCGTAAACCGGGGCCCCGCGTTCATCACAGGCAATCGTGGTCAGCAAGCCGGTCGAGCTCTGCGGACGCACCGCGCCGGTGTTGAGCAGCAGGAAGGCACCCGTCCCGTACGTGTTCTTGCCGCTGCCCGTGTGCCAACCGCCCTGACCGAACAGCGCCGCCTGCTGATCGCCAGCGATACCCATGATCGGGATCTCGTGGCCGAGCACGGAGGCTACGGCGGTGCCGATCAACCCGCTCGAGGACACGATGCGCGGCAGCATGTCGGCCGGCACGCCGAACAGGGCGCACAACTCGGGCGACCAGGCATGCGTACCGAGATCGTACAGCATCGTGCGCGACGCATTCGTATGGTCGGTCACATGCGACGCGCCGCCGGTGAGATGCCACACCAGCCAACTGTCGATGGTGCCGGCTGCCAGTTCGCCTCGGGCGGCCCGGTCCCGCATACCCGGCTGGTGCAGCAGCCATTCGAGCTTCGTGCCGCTGAAATACGGGTCGGTGACCAGACCGGTCTTCTCGGCGATCATCGCCGCCTGCGGCGCCAGTTCGAGACAGCGATCGGCTGTGCGACGATCCTGCCACACAATGGCGCGATGGACCGCGCGCCCGGTGGCCCGCTCCCACACCACGATCGTCTCGCGCTGATTCGTGATCCCGATGGCAATCGGATCGACGCCGGCATCGGCGATCGCTTCACGGGCGGCCGCGACGGTACGATCGAGTATCTCGTGGGCGTCGTGTTCCACCCACCCCGGCTGCGGGTAGTGCTGCGTGATTTCACGGTACGCGCGTCCAAGAATCCGTCCGTTTTTTCCTATCACGAGGCAGGTCGTGCCCGTCGTGCCTTGATCGATGGCGAGTACGCACGTCATACGCAGCTCATACGCCGGTAGCTCCGGAAAAGGGCGGCTTCACGAAGCCGCGATCAGTGAGGTAACCGCTGATGAGGTCGCGCGGCGTGACGTCGAAGGCCGGGTTCCATACCCGAGCGCCGACGGGAAGGTCGCCGAGTTCGTCAGCGTGACGATGTTCGATCTCAATGTCGGCGCCGATAGCGGTGGCCGGATCGATGGTGCTCCAGGGTGCCGCCACGTAAAACGGAATACCATGCGCCCGCGCGGCCAGCGCTACGCCGTATGTGCCGACCTTGTTGGCGACATCGCCATTGGCCGTAATTCGGTCGGCGCCCACGATCACCAGATCGACCGCGCCGCTGCGCAGCAACGACGCCGCGGCGCCGTCGGGCAGCACGGTGACGGGAATGCCAGCCCGCTGCAACTCCCACGCAGTCAGTCGGGCCCCCTGACGCAGCGGGCGCGTTTCGTCGGCGTACACGTGCACTCGACGGCCTTGCCCGTGGGCCAGATGCACCGGTGCCAACGCGGTACCGATACCAGCGGTCGCCAACGAGCCGGCGTTGCAGTGGGTGAGCACCCGCGCACCGTCCGGAATGAGCTCGAGACCGAACCGGCCGATGGCGTCGCACATGGCCACATCCTCAGCGCGAATCGCCTCGGCGTCGGCCCGCAGTGCGCCCAACAATCCATCGTCGGACGCGCCACCGGCCACCGCCAGCAGGCGATTCACGGCCCACGACAGATTCACCGCCGTGGGGCGCGCCGCGATGAGCCGCTCCGCGTAGCCCGCCAGCACCTCCCGGGCGCGCCGACCCCGCCCTTCGCTTTCCTGCTCGAGGGCGACCACCAGCCCGATCGCGGCCGCGACGCCGATGGCGGGCGCGCCGCGAACGGCCAGAGTGCGAATGGCATCGATCACCTCATCGAGCGTGACAAGGTCCCGGATCACCTCGGCGCCGGGGAGGTGCCGTTGATCAAGAATGCGGAGCGCGCGATGGTCGGGGGACCATCCGACAGCGAGGAGGGGGAGCACGGGCCAAACGTAGCAGGCCGGAGCGTCGATGCCAGCGCCCCGTGTAGATTTGAGGTTCCCCACTTTTCACCCCGCTCCGCACCCGTCCGCCATGTCCTATCAGTTCCTGACCTTCGACGTCTCCGACCGCATCGCTACGATCACGGTCAACCGTCCGGACAAGCTGAACGCGCTCAACGATGCCACCATCGCCGAACTCGGAGTGGCCATCGATGAAGCCAACGCGCGCGACGACGTGGGCGCCGTGCTGCTCACCGGTGCTGGGCGCGCCTTCGTAGCGGGCGCGGATATCTCGGAGCTCGAAAGCCAGTCGCCGTTGGAGGCGCAGCGCCGTGCCCGGGCGGGTCAGGTGATCTTCCGTCGCTTCGAGACGAGCCCCAAGCCCACCATCGCCGCCATCAATGGATTCGCCCTCGGCGGCGGCTGTGAGCTGGCGATGGCCTGCCATATGCGCATCGCGAGCGAGAAGGCCAAGCTCGGCCAGCCCGAAGCCAAGCTGGGCATCGTGCCAGGATACGGTGGCACCCAGCGCCTGCCCCGTTTAATCGGGCGCGGCGCCGCGCTCCGCTTGCTGCTCACCGGCGATATGATCGACGCGACCGAAGCGTACCGTCTCGGACTGGTGGATCAGGTCACGACACCCGACGAACTGATCACCACCGTGCGTGCCGTGCTGACGGCGATGCTGGCCAACGCGCCGCTCGCCATCGCCGGGTGCATCGAGGCGGTGAACCGGGGACAGGACGTCCCACTTGAAGAAGGATGCACGATCGAGTCCGACTTCTTCGGCTTGCTCTCCAGCACGGCCGATATGAAGGAAGGGATGCGCGCGTTCCTCGAGAAGCGCCCTCCCCAGTTCACCGGGCGCTGATCGCCCCGCCGACGTGCTCGCCCGCCTGGTCGCCAAGGACTACCGCAATTTCACGCAGCTCGACCTCGAGGTCCCCTCGACCGGGCTCGTGATCATTGGCGAAAACGGACACGGCAAAACCAATCTGCTCGAAGCCGTCGCCTATCTCGCGTTGTTGCGGTCCTTTCGCGGGGCGCGAGATGCCGACGTGGTGCGCTTCGGTGCACCGGCGTTTCACGTGCGAGCCGAGCTCACGCACCCATCGGCGTTCAACACGGTAACCGTCGGCTTCGAGCGCAACACACGACGCAAACGGGCCACGCTCGACGGCGTGGAGCAGCCGCGTCTGACCAGTGCGCTCGGTGCGGTGCCGTCGGTGGAATTCTCGCCGGCCGATGTGGCGCTGGTGGCCGGTGGTCCCAGTGAGCGTCGGCACTATCTCGATGTGATGCTGGCGCTGTCGTCACGGGCGTACCTGCAGGCGCTGCAGTTGTATCGCGGCGCGCTGCTGCGTCGCAATGCGGCGCTTCGTACGGCGCAGCGCGACGGCGCGCGCAGCGCCGAGCACGAGGCGCGGGTGAGCGTGTGGGAACCGGCGATGGCCGAACACGGCGGCTTCGTGGCGGCCACGCGACACGCCTTCGTGCGCGACCACAGCGAGCGGTTCACACTGCTCTCGGCCGCCATTGGTGAGCGGCAAGCGGTGGTGATGAAGTACGCGGCAACCGGCGGTGAAACGCAGGACGAACAGCTCACGAGCGCCGACGCGCAGGCCGAGGCGTATCGTCGGGCCTACGCGCAGCAGCGCATGCAGGAGCTGCGTCGTGGCGTCACGTTGGTGGGGCCGCATCGCGACGATCTGCAGTTGTTGTTGGGCGGTCGCGATTTGCGCACGTTCGGATCGGCAGGACAGCAGCGGAGTGCGGCGATCGCGCTGCGTCTGCTCGAGCTGGCCACGCTGCGTGATGCGGTGGGCTATGCGCCCTTGTTGCTGCTGGATGATCCCTTCGCCGAGCTCGACCTCGGGCGGGCGGGACGCGTGCTGGCGTTGCTGGAAGATTCCGGCGCCTCGCAGGTGTTGTTGGCGGTGCCTCGTGTGGAAGACATTCCGGCGGCGTTCACGCGTCTCGAACAGCGCGCCATGTGTGACGGCCTGCTGCAACCGCTCTTGAGGCCGGCATGAGTTCCGATCCCAAAAAGCGCGCGCCCGCCAGGCTGGGCGATGTGCTCGCCTCCGTGTTGCAGCACGCCGGGCTCACCGATCGGGTGGCGCAGGCGGCGGTGATTCCGGAATGGCCGTCGCTGGTGGGAGCGCAGATCGCGACCGTGACCGAGCCATTGCTGCTGCAGCAGGACGGTACGCTGGTGGTGATGGTGAAGACGCACGCCTGGATGCAGGAGCTCACGTTCCTCGAGCCCGACCTGCTGCGGTCGTTGAACCGGGACACGTCGCGTCCCCCGGTCACCCGGCTGCGCTGGATGCTGCAGCGCTGAGCTCGCCTCGCTCGCAAGTTGTTCAACAACAACAACTTGCGGTATAACCGCCGAGTTGCTTGCGGAGGCCGGATCGAGTACATTTAGGGGTTGTGTTTGCAGGCCAGTGGAATGGCCGCAGCGGTTCATTTCTTCGGGATATCCCCACCTCATGGCGAATAGCAGCGAACAGCCCGAGAACGGGTACGGCGCAAACAGCATCACCGTTCTCAAGGGGCTCGAAGCGGTCCGCAAGCGCCCCGGCATGTACATCGGCTCCACGTCGGCGCGTGGTCTCCACCACCTCGTGTACGAAGTGGTGGACAACTCGATCGACGAAGCGTTGGCCGGCCATGCCGACCGCGTGCACGTGATCATTCACGAGGACGATTCCATTTCCGTTGAAGACAACGGCCGTGGTATTCCCGTGGACATGCACCCGGTCGAGAAGATGCCGGGTGTCGAGCTTGCCATGACCGTGCTGCACGCCGGCGGCAAGTTCGACAAGGACACGTACAAGGTGTCCGGCGGTCTGCACGGTGTCGGCGTGTCGGTGGTGAACGCGCTGTCGAAGCAGCTGAAGGTGTGGATCAAGCGCGACGGCAAGGAGCATTACATGGACTTCGAGCGTGGCATCACGCAGACGAAGCTCAAAGTGATGCGCAGTGTCGCGGCGAAGGAAACGGGCACCCGCGTGTGGTTCAAGCCTGACGCCGAGATCTTCCAGGAAACGCTGCGCTACGAGTGGGTTACCCTCGCCAGCCGTCTTCGCGAGCTCGCGTATCTGAACAAGGGCATTCAGATCACGTTGCGCGACGAGCGCCCCGACGAAATGAAGGACGGCCAGGCCCGCGAAGAAGTGTTCTTTGCGCGCGGTGGCCTCAAGGAGTTCGTCACGTATCTCATTGGCAACAAGAAGCCGCTGCACCAGGACGTGGTGTACATCGACACGACGCGCGATGATATCGGCATCGAGATGGCGCTGCAGTACAACGACAGCTACGCCGAGAACGTGTTCTCGTTCGTGAACAACATCAACACGCACGAAGGCGGCACGCACCTGACTGGCTTCAAGAGCGCGCTGACGACGGTCATCAACAAGTACATTCAGGAAAAGTCGACACTCAACAAGAAGGACAAGGAAACGCGCTTGTCCGGCGACGATGTCCGTGAAGGACTCACCGCCGTGCTGTCGGTCAAGGTGCTGGAGCCGCAGTTCGAAGGACAAACCAAGACCAAGCTCGGCAATTCAGAAGTTGAAGGCGCCGTACGTAGCGTCTTGAATGAGTTGCTCTCGCAGTACCTCGACGAGCATCCGAAGTCGGCCAACATCATCATCGACAAGGCGATGTCGGCGGCGCGGGCCCGTGAAGCGGCGCGCAAGGCGCGCGATCTCACGCGCAAGAAGTCGGCGCTCGACGTGGCCAACCTGCCCGGCAAGCTGGCCGACTGTTCGCTCTCCGACCCGGCGCTCTGCGAGATCTATCTCGTGGAAGGCGACTCGGCCGGCGGTTCGGCCAAGCAGGGGCGCAAGCGTGACTTCCAGGCGATTTTGCCGCTGCGCGGTAAGATCATCAACGTCGAGAAGGCGCGCTTCGACAAGGTGCTGAACAACGAGGAAATCCGGACGATCATCACGGCGATCGGGTCGGGCATCAAGGAAGAGTTCGACCTGTCCAAGACGCGCTACCACAAGATCATCATCATGACCGACGCCGACGTGGACGGCGCGCACATTCGTACGCTGCTGCTCACGTTCTTCTTCCGTCAGATGCCGGAGCTGATCGACGCTGGGTACATGTATATCGCGCAGCCGCCCCTGTATCGGGTGGCCAAGGGCAAGGAAGAGTACTACGCCTACACCGAGAAGGAGCGCGACGGCTATGTCGAGCGACTTGGAGGTCCCGAAGGCCGCGGCAATATCATGATCCAGCGCTACAAGGGTCTCGGTGAAATGAACCCCGAGCAGCTCTGGAAGACCACCATGGATCCGGAAACGCGCACGATGTTCCGCGTGACGATGGATGACGCCGTGCTGGCCGACCAGACGTTCCAGACGCTCATGGGCGACGAAGTGGAGCCGCGCCGGTTGTTCATCGAAACGAATGCGCGGTTCGTGAGTAACCTGGATATCTAGTACGAGTGCTGCAGCACGTCCGTACGCAAAACCCGACACTCACGAGAGTGTCGGGTTTTGCGTTTACGTCCGGTGAAGCACCCGCGTTCTTACCGCCCGAATGGATTCGAGAACCTCACATCCGTCAGGAACGTGTTGTCCGTGAGCGTCCCCAGGAACGCCACCAATGACGCCCGCTCGGCCGCCGACAGATTGAGCCGCAACGGCGGCGCATTACCCCCGCCACCGGCACGCAACCGGTTGTCGAGCCCCGGATTGTTCTGCACGCCGGTGTCGTAGAAAGCGATCACCTGCTCGAGCGTCTGGAAGCGGCCATCATGCATGTACGGCGGTCTCACGGCGATGTTGCGCAGCGACGGTGACTTGAAGCGTCCGTTCCCCGCCCCGACGTCGGTGATCGTAGCATCGAGACCGGTGTTGTGCACGCCGTCGCTGATGTGCGCGTTCGTGCCGTGACAGCGGGCGCAGCCGGCGCGGCCGTTGAAGAGATCCTGCCCAGCCAGTTCCTGCGCCGTGAAGCTCGCCGCGAAGTTCGGGACGCCGTTCACCCCGAAGGCGCGGTCGAACTTCGAGTTCACGGACACCAGCGACCGCACGAACTGCGAGAGCGCGAGACTCACGCGATCACTCGTGATGTCGCTCGTGCCAAAGGCGGCGGTAAATAGCGCCGGGTAATACGCGGTGGCCGACAACTTCGCGATCACGTTCGGGAGCGTCATGCCCATCTCGGTGGCATCCTGAATGGGCTGCAGCACCTGCGCTTCCAGATTCGCCGCGCGTTCATCCCAGAAGAACCGGGCACTCGCGTAGAAACGCGCGTTGGCCAGCCCCATGCTGTGGCGGCCGGTGAATCCGCCGGTGAATCCACGACTCAGCTTGGCCGTATCGGAGAAGGCAAACTGCTGTTGATGACACGAGCTGCACGACACGCGGTCGTTGGCCGACAGGCGACGGTCGTAGAACAACACGCGTCCGAGCGTGGCGCCGGCGTTCGTGGTGATGTTCGATGCCGGGGTGTTGTCGGCGCCAATCGGGCTCCCGGCATTCGGCGCGGCCTGCGAAAAGTGTCGCGGCAGCGGATTGCTGGCGTCAGCGTAGAGGAGTGCGGTGGCCGGCAACGTCGGCGCCGTGAGATCACCGGCGAACACGACGATCGCGAAGCTGTGCGACGCGCTGCTGCCGCTGTTATCCCGCGCGGTGATCGTCACGGTGTAGACGCCGGGGTCGGCGGCGGTGCCGGCGATACGTCCGTTCGCGGCCGACAGTCCACTCACCGCCGGCGTGAACGACACGGTGTAGGTGAGCCCCGACTTTCTCGGATCGCTGAACGCCGTGCCGCCCTTCGTCGCATCGTACGCAAACGGTACGCCGACCATCGCCGCCTGTGTCGAACTCGGCGACACCACGGTCACCGCTTCGGTGTTGGGGGTGACCGTCGGCGTGTCGATCTGCGCAGGACTGGTGGTCGCGTCACCGGCGCATGCGCCAATCGTGAGCGATACCGTGATGAGGGCAAGGATGTTGAGGTGGCGCATAGCGGAAGTCTCGGCCGTGGAGATCGTGCACTGACGTTCACATGTTGTGATCCTGAACACGGATTCCGCGCCGGGACCCTACGTGCTCACGGGTCGGACCACAAAAAAAGCGCGGGATCATGAAGATCCCGCGCCCTATCGCCCCTATCGCCCTTCGCCCGACTTACGGCGTGAGGAACACACCCTTGGCTTCGCGCGAGAGCTGCTTCGAGAAGTTCAGCGCGACGATGATCAGCGCCGCGAAGATGAACGTGAACGCGATATAGCAGACCGTGGTGACCGTCGGCTCCATGCCGCCCGTCGGGCTCGGAGTCGCGATATACATCAACAAGCCGTACAGGCCGAGAAGCGGCAGCACCGCGGCGGCGGCCACGAGACTAAGCAGACGGTTCGTCTTCGGAGCGATCATGGTATGGCGACGGGGACGCAAAGCGTCGGTGATCAAAAGGCAGCCGCTGCGCGGCTCACCTGCAAAGTATCCGGACTAGCCGTACAGTTCCACCCCCGCCTCGGTGACCCGATGCGAGATCAGGGGCAGCGGAGGTTCGGCCTCTTCGCCGATGCTGATCGATCGGCGCAGGGCTGCCAGGCCGGCGTCCACCCCGGCTCGGTCCTTGGCGAATATCGTCGCGAGGGGCTCTCCCGCCCGCACGATGTCACCGGGTCGGGCGGTGATGACGAAGCCCACGCTGTGGTCCACGCCGTCCTCGACCTTGGTGCGCTGGCCACCGAGTGCCGTGATGCCACGGCCGATAGCCTTGGGCTCCACCTGCGCGATCACACCGTCGCGGGGCGCCAGGAATAGCTCGCATTCGGCGGCCTGCGGCAAGATCGACGGATCGTCGATGACTCTGGGGTCGCCGCCCTGCGCCGCGATGATCTCCTGGAACTTGGCGGCCGCCCGTCCACTTGAAATGGCGACTTCCATGCGCCGAAGGGCGTCATCGCGGTCGGCGGCCACGCCGGCCAGCACCAGCATCTCGGCTCCGAGCGCATACGTGACTCTCATGAGGTCGGGTGGCCCCTCGCCACGGAGCGCCATGATCGACTCCTCGACCTCAAGGGCGTTGCCACAGGCCCGACCGAGCGGCCGGTCCATGGCCGTGATGAGTGCCACCACCGGGCAGCCGTGATCGGCCCCGAGCTCGATCATCGTGCGGGCCAAGTCGAGCCCGCGGTCGAGCTCCGGCAAGAAGGCGCCCGAGCCGCGTTTGACATCGAGCACGAGCCCCGTGAGGCCTTCGGCGAGCTTTTTCGACATGATGCTCGCCGAGATGAGCGGAATGCTCTCCACGGTCGCAGTGGCGTCGCGCAGGGCATACAAGCGGCGGTCGGCCGGTGCGATCTCGCGCGTCTGCCCGATCAGCGCGCAGCCGATCCGTTCCAGCTGCTCGGTGGCACGGGCCAACGACAAATCGGTACGAAAACCGGGGATCGATTCGAGCTTGTCGAGGGTACCGCCCGTATGCCCGAGTCCGCGGCCCGACATCATGGGTACCGCGACACCAAGGCAGGCAACCAACGGCGCCAAAACGAGCGACACCTTGTCGCCCACACCGCCGGTGGAATGCTTGTCGACCCGTGCCATCGTGAGATGGTTGAGATCGAGCGTCGCGCCGCTGTGCAGCATGGCATCGGTGAGCGCGCCGATCTCGTCGCGATCGAGCCCGTTGAAGTAGATGGCCATCGCCAAGGCGGCCATCTGGTAGTCTGGAACTTCGTCTGTCGCGTACTGCGACATGAGCGTGCGCCACTCGGCGGGAGTGATTCGACCGCCGTCGCGCTTTCGCTCGATCAGTGCGCGTGCCAACATAGAGTGCTCATGATGCAGCCAACCTACATCCTCGCCGTCCGCACCGCACGCCGATGGGCGATCGGACTCACCGTCGGGGCCGCATCGGTCGCGCTGCCGGGACTGCTCTTTGCTCCGCGCCTCCTCATCGCGCAGAGCGTGAGTGATCTACTCAGCGCCGGCGATCGAGAGAGCGTCGCGCGTCGACCGTCGGCCGCGCTCGGCAACTACGAGCGAGCCGTGAAAGCGGAGCCCACGTCATACGTGGCGCTTTGGAAGGCCGCGCGCGAAGCCGTAGACCTCGGCGAATTCGAGAAGAATCCCGAGACTCGTACCGCGCTGTACGCGCGCGCGACGGACTATGCACGACGGGCGGTCACGGCCAATGCGAACGATGCCGAAGGGCATTTTCAGCTGGCGCGTGCAGTGGGCCGCACCGCGCTGGCGGTGAATCCGCGCGAGCGTGTGAAGTATGCAGTCGAAGTGCGCGACGAGGCGCTGAGGGCGCTACAGCTGCACCCGAAACATCCCGGTGCGCTGCACGTGCTGGGCGTGTGGAATGCCGAGGTGATGCGACTGAACGGATTCTCGCGCGCGGTCGCCAAGGCTTTCCTGGGCGGTCAAGTGCTGGGCAGCGCGAGCTGGGCGGAAGCGATCCGGTATATGGAGCTCGCCGTGACGGCGGAACCCAATCGATTGGTGCACCATTTGGATTTGGCGCGCGTGTACCGAGACGCCGGGCGTCGGAACGAAGCGCGCGCCGCCTATCAGGCCGCACTGCGCGCTCCGCTCCAGGACGCGAACGACGATCAATACCGCAAGCAGGCCGACGAGGAGCTGAAGAAGCTCACGTAAGCCCGCGCGGCGAACTTACCACGGCGCCACGTCGCGGGCCCGGTCACGGACGCGCACGGCCGCCTTGCGACCCTCCTTCATGCCCCGACGCGCCAGACGACGCGCCGATTCGTCGGCATCATCCCACCAATTGGACAGCGTGTCGCCGCTCTGGTCGGCCAAACGACGTGCATTGCGCCGAAGTTGGCGACGCGTCTGTTCGCCAGTCGCCGGTGCCATCAGCAAGGCAGCGCCGGCACCAATCGCGGCGCCGATGAGCAGTCCCAGCCCGAGTGCGCGACCATCCATTCGATCCCGCTTGCTGCTGTTGAACATGCGACCTCCCGCGCCGGAGCGCGTGAATTATTCGGTGATTGTGTCGTGATGACGCATCTCTCCAGAAGAGATACATTCCGCATATGAGCGTCGTTCCATCCCCCACCGTACAGCGCGCCGCGGAATTGCGCGATCTGTTGGCCCGCGCGCAGCACGAGTATTACGTGCTCGACCGTCCTGTGCTCTCGGATGCCGATTACGACCGGCTGTTCCGCGAGCTACAGGCGATCGAGCAGTCGCACCCCCTACTGCGTACGGAAGATTCTCCCACGCTCCGTGTGGGTGCGCCAGTGCAAAGCGCGTTCCAGACCCATCGACACCTGGTGCGGATGCTGTCGCTGGACAACGCGTTCGACGATGCCGAGTTGCTGGCGTTCGAGCAGTCGCTCGAACGCGTGGTGGGCGCGTCGGTGCACAGAGGCGGCTATACGGTCGAGCTCAAGATCGACGGGGCAGCGATCGCGCTCACCTACCGTGATGGCGTGTTGGTGACCGGCACCACGCGTGGCGACGGGACCGAGGGCGAGGACGTGACCGTGAACATCCGCACGATACGCGGCGTGCCGCTGAGGCTGCTGGGCGACGGGTATCCGCCACTGATGGAAATACGCGGCGAGGTCTACATGCCCTTCGCCGGCTTCGAGGCCATGAACGAAACACGCGTAGCGGCCGGTGAACCGGTGTTCGTGAACCCACGCAATGCGGCCGCCGGTGCCCTGCGCCAGCTCGATCCGTCGATCACCGCACAGCGTCCGTTGCGGTTTTTCGGCTATGCCGCCGTGCTTCCCGACGGCAATGCGCCCGCGCGCACGCAGTGGGATCTACTCGAACAACTGAGCGCGTGGGGCATTCCGGTAGCGCCACACCGCGAGCGATGCCGCACGATGGCCGAGGTATCGGCGTGGGCACACATCGTCGAACATGACACGCGGGCGAAACTCGGCTTCGCGATCGACGGTGGTGTGGTGAAGGTGAACGACATGTCGTTGCAGGACGAACTCGGTGTGCGCAACGATCGCACGCCGCGCTGGGCGATTGCCCGCAAGTTCGCGCCCGACATGGCGGTCACGAAACTGATCCGCATCGACGTGAGCGTGGGACGCACGGGTGTGCTCACGCCCTTCGCCGTGTTGGAGCCGGTGGATGTGGGTGGGGCGACGGTCACGTATGCCTCGCTGCACAACGCCGACCAGATCGCGAAGAAGGATTTGCGCGACGGGGATTGGGTGCAGGTGGTACGCGCTGGCGATGTCATTCCTTACGTGCTCGGTCCGGTGCCGGAGAAACGTGACGGCAGCGAGCAGCCGTGGACCATGCCGCCGCGCTGCCCGCGCTGCGACTCCCCCACGCATCGGTACGGCGATGACGTCGCGACCTATTGCCCGAATGTCGCCTGCCCCGGACGTCAGCTCGAGGGCCTCGTACATTTCTCGAGCAAAGACGCGCTCGATATCGACGGTCTGTCGTATGCGCGCATTCAGCAGTTCCTCGAAGCGGGCTTCATCACCGACTTCGCCGATTTGTTCGGCCTCACGGTGGAGCAGCTCGTGTCACTCGAGCGCTTTGGCACGAAGAGCGCCGACAATCTGGTGGCGGCGATCGCCGCCGCAAAGCAGCAGCCGCTGTCGCGATTGCTGTTCGGACTCGGCATCCGACATGTCGGCGCCCAGGCCGCGCAGTTGCTCGCCAAGCAGTTCGGCAGCATGGACGCGATCATCTCCGCCACGCCGGAGCAGCTGGGCGCGGTGCGCGGCATCGGCGACATCATTGCCGCGTCGGTGCGGTCGTATTTCGACGATCCGACGTCGCGCGCTCTGGTGGAGCGGTTGCGCGAGCGCGGTGTGCGCTTCGACGAGCCGAACGCGGTGCAAGCCGACGGCCCACTGACCGGGGCCACCGTGGTCCTCACCGGCTCGCTGCCTTCGCTCTCCCGGACCGACGCCGCCGCCTTGGTGGAGGCGGCCGGCGGTCGGGTCACGAGTAGCGTCTCCAAGAAGACCACGTTCGTCGTGGCCGGCGAGGAAGCGGGGAGCAAGCTCGATAGGGCAGTCGAGCTGGGCATCGAGGTGATCGACGAAGCCGAGCTGATCCGACGGTTCGGGCGATGAGACCGATACGCTCCCGGCATCGTCCATCACGCCGCCCCCGCTTGACGTGACCGCTGCATTGGGCGAGCGTCACGGGAACATGAGCACTTCGCTTCCTTTCCTGACTACCCGCACCGTCACGGTGCCGGTCGAATTCTTCGACGGGCTTCGCCGGTCCACGCAGCAGGCGCATCCGGCCGTTCCGGTCGATGCCGTCCGTGACGCGGGCTATGCCGCAGGGCAGGCGCTGTTCGACCACTTCTCGGCGTGGCTGGCGGATCGCAGCGAGCATGGCCCCGACGACTTACTCGACAGCCGATTTCCGATCCTGCTTCGGGAGTACTTCTTCGAGATCGGCTGGGGGCTGGTCCACCTCTCGTCGCTGAGCGAAGCGGTGATGGTACTCGACGCGAACAACTGGGGCGAAGCGGCGGCCGAGGCCGAGGGCTGCCCGGTATCCACGGGGCTGTTCGCTGGCTTCTTCGGACGGCTAGCCGACGCCCCGATCTCGGTGCTCGAAGTCACCTCCGATTCCGCCGCCGAAGGGCAGTGCCGCTTCCTGCTTGGCTCGATCGACGTGCTCAACTACGTCTGGGAAGCGATGGAACGCGGCATCCCCTACGAGCGGGCGGCCACCAGCGCCTGAGGGCGCTGGTTACCGACGGCTCACACGTCGGGGATAAGCCCCGCGTACTTGGGGTTGGGTCGGAGTTCGCCGTCGATCAGGATTTCGCGGTCCCACGGCAAGACGATCATGCTCTGGGTCGCCAGCGCGAAGTAGTCCGGGGCGAAACTGCCGGTCTTGAAGCTGACGGCGGTGCGCACTTCCTGGGCGCCGCCGTTTCCGACCGCGGCGACCGCCAGGCGCATCGTCTGGCCGGAGTCGCAGGTCTCGTCCACGACGAGCACGCGCTTGCCCCGCACTTCGAGCGGCGCCGCGCCGAACACCGCCGGCGTGTCGCGCACCGGCGAAGCGCTGTAGCGCCGCGACACCAGAATCGAATGGAACGGCAGGTCGAGAATGGCCGCCACCGCCGCGCCTGGCACGACACCGGCCGTCGCGATACCGACGACGAGTTCCGGCGCCCACTCGCGGGCCACGCGCACGGCGAGGGCGCGGGCCAGCTCCCCGAAAAGCGGCCAATCCACGATCATCACGCCCTTGGACGGGTCAGGTGCGTACGGCTGTGGTGCGGTCATCGTGGTGCTCCGGTATGGGATCCCGCAGTGTACACCGAGTGTAGCCCCACGGGGGGAATATTCCCCCGACAACGGGTTAGGCAACTTGTTGGCAACGCGCTGTCCCGATAGCTTAGCGCATCGATCGCAGCTCTCCTTTTTTCTTTCTCCGATCCACTGCGAGCGCATGACTTGGTGGCGCCGCCTCGTGGGCGGCTCGTCCGGGCGCGATCCGCGCCACACGGACTTCCTGGCTGAAGCGCTCGATCTCGAGTCGCGCGGCGATTATGCAAATGCCCTGACGTCGTATCGTCTCGCCCTGCGCGAACGACCCGACGACCTCGGTGTTCTGCAGAATATCGCGATCGCGTTCTCGAAGACCGGGCAGCCCGAAGAGGCCATTCGGACGTATCGTCGCGCCCTGCAACTCGATGCAGAATCGCCGGGGGCCCACTACGGCCTGGCGTTTCTGCTCCTGAAGCGGGGAGACACGGCGCACGCCGCTATGCATCTCGAGTCGTTCCTCCAATTCAGTACCGAACAGGATCCGACATCCGCACGGTTCCGTGCCCACGCCGAGCGCACGCTGGCGCAGTTGCAGGGTGCCCCGGACGATTCCGACGGCCAGTATCAGGATCCATCAGCGCGCTCCGGCGATGACGATGGATCGGCCTACACGGACGAGGGCTGACGTGGGACGCGTGCTCTCCATCGTGAGCCAAAAGGGTGGCGTCGGGAAGACGACCACCGCCGTGAATCTGGCGGTCGCCTTCGCGCGCCGCGGGCTCAAGACGCTGTTGATTGACGCCGACCCCCAGGGAGCGGTGCGGTATGGCGTCGGCCTGCGCCGGGGACATCCCACGGTCGGGTTCGATGACTATCTGCGCGGCGAGAAAGCGCTGCGCGAAGTAATCCTGCCTACCGCGCTGCCGTGGCTTCGCGTGATTCTCGCCGGCAGTGTCAGCGAGTCGGCGGACCACTCGGACTTTCAGCATCGCGTCGGCGAGAGTACGGTGTTGGCCGATCTGCTCGCCATGGCGCGCGAACGCTGTCACGTGGTCGTGGTCGATACGCCACCGGGACTTGGCGCGATTACCCGACGCGTGCTCGCGGCCAGTCAGCACGTGGTCGTGCCGCTGCAGTGCGAGCCGCTCGCCTTGCAGACGACCCCGCAGATTCTGCGCGCGATCCAGGACGTGATCAGCATCAACGATGAGCTCACGCTCGAAGGGATCCTCCTCACGATGTTCGAGCAGGGGAATCCGGCGTCGGAGCGTGTCGTACACTACGTGCGCGAACATCTTCCACAGCATCTCGTTTTCGACACGCCGATTCCGCGCACGCCCGCCACGGCCGACGCCTTCGCCGCCGGTCAGCCCGTCGTGCTGCGGAATCCGGCCGACGCGGCGAGCCAGGCGTACGTGAACATCGCCACGCGGCTGGCCGAGCGCTTCGCGTGACACCGTCGGTCCGTGCGCGTCGTCGCGCCAGTGCGCTCATCGTCACGGCCGTCATGGCCGCCACCGGCATCGGCACGGCGTGCTCCGAGGTCGGTCTCGGTCCGAACGAAGCGGCGGCCATCGAACTCGATCCATTCCCGTCACCGTCGGTGGTGGTCGGCGACACGCTGCGCAACATCGATGGAGTCGTGACGCCGGTGCGCGCCCGTGTCTTCAACGTGCGCGGCGACGTGATCGACGATGCCGCGCCGCGGTACTTGTACGCCGACTTCAACATCGATTCGGCGCTCGCGATCGATTCCGCCACCGGCGTCGTCGTCGCGAAGAAGCTCGTCTCGGGAGACAAGCGGATTGCGGCACGCATTGGCGGATCGCTGCAAGTATTGCGCGGCATTCGCGTCGTGACCCGCCCAGACTCGGTGGACGGCACGAGCCTCACGGATGTTCTTGGCACCTCCCTGCCGGATACGGGCCGTCGAGGTCTCGATAGCAACTCGACCAAGGCGCTTACCGTCACGGTGCGTCATCTCGAGGCGACGGCGGTTACCGGTGTGCGCTCGTGGCCCGTGCGGTTCGAGTTGCTGAATCCGGTCAATCCGACCAACGACACCACGGCTGCGGCGTATCTGATCGACGATCAGGGACGGGCCAGTACGCTCGACACGACCGATGACAGCGGTGTGGCTGGCCGCCGTGTACGCGTGCGCGCCCTGCGATTTCCGGGCGGCGCCGACACGGAGTCCGTCGTGGTCCGCGCAACTGTGACATACAGGGGGAAGCCGCTCAAGGGATCGCCGGTGCGGATCACGGCCCCCGTTCGACGTGGGTCCGGATCGTCCTGAGGACTCCCGCCAGACGACGTCCGGGGGCAATTTCAGTTCATCCCACCTGGCGTCGCTCCGGTTCGTTGTACCGATGCGCCTCTGCCCTGCCTTTCGCTCCACTCGGAGATGGCGATGACCTCGGTCACGGCTGATTCCCACCCTGCCCTGAACGTGACGATGAACGGCCTGCCGGCCTCGTCACGCTACGCCTCCGGCGGCCCGCGTCCGCCGCACGGCACGATCAACGCGCTGTTCTTCGACGCCGTCGAGCGGTTCGACCGCGTCGATGCACTGAGCACGAAGGTGCGCGGAGTGTGGGAGCCGATGTCTCACCGCACCATCATGGATCGCGTGCGCCGCACGGCGCTCGGCCTCGCCGAGATGGGGATCGTCGCGCAGGATCGTGTGGCAATTCTGTCGGAGAACCGCCCGGAGTGGTTGATCGCGGATTTCGCCTGCATCTGCAGCGCGATCACCGACGTGCCCATTTATCCCACACTCCCCGCCGATCAGCTGCCCTATCTGCTGAACAATTCGGGAGCACGTGCCATCTTCGTATCCAACGCCGATCAGGCACGTAAGGTCGCGTCGATTCGCAGTGAAGTGCCCGGCCTGCAATGGATCATCGGCTTCGCCGCCACCACCGCCGACGGCTGTGATCTCACGCTCGCCGACATCGAAGCCAAGGGTGCCGCGGTCGACAACGCCGAGCGCGCGACCACGTTCAAACGTGACGCGCTGGCGGTGACGCCGGATCAGCTGGTCACGCTGATCTACACGTCGGGCACCACGGGCAATCCGAAGGGCGTGATGCTCACGCAGGACAACCTGTACTCGAACGTCATCGCCACGAAGACGACGCTCCACGTGAGCACGAGCGACCTCGCACTCAGCTTCCTGCCGCTCAGTCATATTTTCGAACGTACCGGCGACTACTTCCTGTTCACGAATGGCGTGCGTATCGCGTATGCCGAGTCGATCGACACGGTGCCGGTCAACATGAGCGAAGTGAAGCCGACGATGATGATGTCGGTGCCGCGACTGTACGAGAAGATCTACGCGCGCGTGGTGGAGAACGCGGTGGCGGGCGGCGCGCTGAAGAAGCGCATTTTCTTCTGGGCCAAGAATGTCGGGGAGAAGTGGGCCGACGAAAAGCTGGCCGGCCGCGAACCCGGCGGACTACTGGCGATGCAATACGGGCTCGCACAGAAGCTCGTGTTCTCGAAGCTCAAGGAACGCACCGGCGGGAACCTGCGCTTCTTCGTGTCCGGCGGCGCGCCACTCTCACCCGACATCGCAAAGTTCTTCTATTCGGCGGGGTTGATCATCCTCGAGGGGTACGGCCTCACGGAGACGTCGCCAGTGATTTCGACGAACACTTTCGAGAATTACCGGCTGGGCAGCGTAGGCCGACCGATCCCCGGCGTGGAAGTGATGATCGCCGCCGATGGCGAAATTCTGTCGCGCGGACCACACATCATGCGCGGCTACTACAACAATCCCGAGGCCACGAAGGACGCCATCAATGACGAGGGATGGTTCCACACGGGCGACATCGGCGAACTGACCGACGGCTTCCTGCGCATCACCGACCGCAAGAAGGACATCATCGTGACGGCGGGCGGCAAGAACATCGCGCCGCAGCCGATCGAAAACATGCTGCGCACCAACAAGTACGTGTCGCAGGCCGTGATGATCGGTGATAAGCGCAAGTTCCCCGTCGTGCTCATCGTGCCGAACTGGGATCAGCTCGAGAAGTGGGCCGCTTCGCAGAGCATCGTGTGGACGAGCCGCGCCGAGTTGCTGGCCATGCCGACGATCAACGCGAAGATAGAGAAGGAAGTGAAGACACAGCTGGCCGGCCTCGCGAGCTACGAGACGCCCAAGAAGATCGCGCTGCTCGAGCACGACTTCAGCGTGGAGCGGGGCGAACTCACGCCGACGCTCAAGGTGAAGCGTCGCGTGGTCGACAAAACCTACAAGCCGCTCATCGACCGTTTGTACGAGGAGTAGCCTTACAGCACCGATTCAGGTGCGCGGCGGCGGAGTTCGATCAGGCCGCTGGCGCGCATGGTCGTTTCCGCGACCCACTCCGAGTCATCACGCGCGAGCTCGCGCATGCCGTCGGGGAGCGGCGCATCGGCTGGTGCGACCAGACGGCCGCCTACACGCAGCGCGCGTGACGCGCTCTCGAGAAAGGCGGGGCTGGCGTGGGCGGCATCGACTGCGATCGCGGCCAGCGACTCCACACCGAGCGGCAGGCGATCGGCGACCATGATGCGTGACGCATCCGCGGTATGGATCGCGGGTGCGCTGTTGATCAACAGCTGCGGTGCTGATACAAACGACGCCAGCACGCCGCTGGCGGCCGCGTACCGACCAACCAACGCTACCGGCAACTGGCTCTCGGCCACACCCAACAGCGCCGCCAGTCGCAGCACCATATCGCTCGTATACGGCTCGGCGGGCACCGCGGGCGTATGCGGTGCGAGCGATGGGGGGCTCGTGAAGTACGCCACGCCGTCGTCGATCCGAAACTCCGCGCCACACACTGGACAGGCCAGTTCGGCAACACGCAACGTCGAGCCGCTGGCCTCGAGGACCATGGCCACCAGCCAGCTTTCTTCGTGGGTGCCGGGACAGCGCAGGGCATCGAGCAGATCGCGTTGCATACCGGAAACTAGCGAAGAAGTGGTTGCTGGTCCGACGCGGGCACGGTCGCTGTGGCCGGCTTGAGATACCGGTCGTACCATCCGGTGAGACGATTGTGCCAGTCGGTAAACTCGGCAGCATTGGTCATGGGAATGCCGTGTCCGCCGTTCGTGTAGTTCACCCACTCCACCGGCTTCCCGAGCCGACGCAGCGCGAAATACATCTCGCGTGTGTTGATCGCCGGCACATTGTGGTCTTCTCCGCCCGTGACAAGCAGCAGCGGCGTCTTGATCCGGTCGGCGAACATCACGGCACTGTGCTGTACGTACTTCTGCGGCTGCTCCCACATCGTGGCGCCGATGCGATCCTGCGTCTTCTCGGCCGCGTTGATGTTGCGCACACCGAGCCGAGGCGAGTCGGTGTAGAAGGACACCAGATCGACCTTGCCCGAAATATTGATCGCCGCCTTGAAGCGATTGGTCTGCGTGATGAGCAGGTTGGTGGCGTAACCACCGTAGCTCGTGCCGTGCACGCCCAGCTTACTGCTATCAGCCACACCCATTTCGATGAGCTTGTTGGCGCTCGCCGTGACGCCCTTCAGCCACGCTTCGCCAGGATAGCCGGTCTCGAACGTGACCGACGGTTTCATCACGGCGTAGCCCCGACTCGCCAGCAGCATCGTGGTGGCATCGAAGCTGTCGTCGAAGAAGTCTTCGTACACACTGAACACGGTGGGGAGGGCGCGCCCGACGCCAGCGGGCAGCGTGAGCACGCCGAACTGCGCTCGGCCGTCCGCGTCGAGGTACTCCACCAGCTGCGTGGTGGGCAGCGCGCGTGAGGCCAACTGGGGATTCGACTCAATGACGCGCTTCGGTCTGAACATCACGGCATCACCAAGCCAGAGGTCCGGCGGACGGCCGTTCTCGCCGATGGTGACGGCCACACGCGCACCATCCGGGCTCAGCTTCGGCGCGCCGTACAATCGACCGTCGCTTACGAGGGTTTCCGTGCGGTTCAGGGCCAGATTCACGCGGAGAAGCGCGCGGTTCCACGTGCTTCGTGACGACATGCTGACCAGCAGACTGCGCCCGTCGCGGCTCCAATCGGCGAGCGTGAAGCGCGGCCCGCGGATAGTGTCGGTGACCGCACCAATCGTGTTGCGCGCGCCGTCCGCGACGCGAACCAGGTGCAGCCCTGTGCGCGATGCAACGACGACATCGCCTCCCGTCGGCGAGAAGCCGACCAGCGTGTAGCGTTCCTCGGCGGTCCGCGCCGTCGAGTCACGCGGTGCCGTGCTGCGCGCGCTGTCGCCGCGCGCACGGGGGGCGGGACCGATCAGCCGGCGGGGCGTGGTGTCGGTGAGACTCGCGACATAGATCGCGCCGTCGCGGCCGAACGCGTACCGCTCGCCATCGGCGGCGTGCAGGAGCGTGACACCACGCATCGAGGCGAATACCACGCGGGCGCTATCGCGTGTGCCATCGCCCACGCGTCGTGCCAGCAGGCGGGATTCATTACTCGGTCCGCCATCGTAGTTCGTCTTGGCGTTCCGGTCTTCTCGCCAACTGATGCGCTGGCCATTGGGCGCGATGTTCCAGCTCGTGATCTGCGACGCGGGGATGAGCGTATCAAGACGGGCCGTGGCGGGTGTCAGTGCCACCACGATGGCGCGGTTGCCGAGCCGGCGCAGCGCGTCCCAGGCGAGAAATGGTTCGGTGCCGACCTGCACCGAAATCGGCCCCCGCACGAGCGAGTCGAAACGCGCCTTTACCTCGGGTAACCACTGCCGTTCGCGGATCGCCAGGACGAGCCGTCCGTCGTCGGTCCATGACAGATCGCTGTTCTCGGCCAAGCGTGCACCGGAGAGCGATTGCACGCGAAGCCGACGGCTGGCGGCATCCCAGATCAAGAGTTGAGGAACAGTGTCTCGGGTGGCGATCGCGAGGCGATCACTCTGCGCCGACCAGGCGAGCGTCCCGATCGTGCGCGGCGAACTGAGGATGGCGGTCGTGTCCCCGGTCGCGGTGTTCAGGAGCAGCAGACGCGAAGGCGCCGGGCGCGTGTAGCTCGGATCGCCATCGCGGGCCGCCACAAACCCCAAGCCATCGCCTCGGCGGGCCAGCCGAACGACCAGCCACTTCCCGTCGGGTGAGTAGTCGCCTGCCGACACCGTACGCGCGTCCAGCAGGTCGGCCGGCGTCAGCGCGGCGGAAGGTACGGTGCGCTGCGCGGCGAGGCGGGAGGGACCTGCGATGGCCGCGAGGGCCAACGCAATACTGGTTGCCGTGGCACGTAGCGCGCGGCGTGCGCGTGCGGAGGGGAAGACGGGCATGAGTCGGTCGGGAAAGTCAAACGGAGGCATTCAGGCGGACGTGCACCGCCTTGAAGCTGTAGCCGCTGGCGACGTTCGGCGAGTCGCCCGCCGGCCGGACCGAGCGGCTCGCGCCTCAGGCCCGACTGAGGCGCAGTTCGTCGACGTTGACGTGCACCGGCCGGGTCACCGCCCACAGCACGGCATCCGCTACGTCCTCGGGTCGCAGCATCGCGGACCGTGGCGGGAAGCCTGGCGTGTTGTCGGGGTCGATGGGATCCCAGATCGGTGTATCCGTGGCCGACGGTGCAATGAGCGTGGCGCGAACCCCGCTGCCGCGCAGCTCTTCGCGCAGTACTTCGTGCAGTGCACGGGCGCCGAACTTGCTGGCCGAATACGCGCCATTGCCGCTGTAGATGCTGCGATCGGCCACCGAGCCGATCGTGATCACGTGGCCGCGTCCGGCCGCCCGCATGTGCGGCACGAAGGCATGCAGAAAGCGAAACGGCGCCAGGAGGTTGGCTTGCAGCGTCTGTTCGAAGCGTGCGGGATCGATGCTCTCGATGGCACCGATCGGAAAGACGCCGGCGTTGTTCACGAGCACCGACGGCCCCTCCCTGCGATGCGCGCGGATGCACTCCACCGCACGCTCCACCGCAGCGGCATCGGTGACGTCGCATGGCACAGCGACGGCGCCGGCGCCGATCTCGGCCGCGACTACATCAAGATCGGCGGCCGACCGGGATATCAGGAACGGTTGCACACCGGCGGCCGCGAGGGTTACGGCCACGGCTCGGCCAATGCCTCGCGACGCGCCGGTTATCACGGCGGACACGCCGTGCAGCATCAGAAGGCGGCCGACGGACCGTGCGCCAGGCGCAAGAACTCGCTGCGCGTTTTCGAGTCGTCACGGAACAGGCCGCGCAGCGACGACGTGATCGTGCGCGAGCTCTGCTTCTCGACGCCGCGCATCATCATGCAGAGGTGCACCGCTTCGATCACGACGCCCACACCCTTGGGCTGCAGCACTTCGTCGAGCGCGTTGGCGATCTGCTCACCGAGGCGCTCCTGTACCTGCAACCGGCGCGCAAATACTTCGACGACGCGCGGGAGCTTGGACAGTCCCACGATCTTGCCGTTGGGGATGTACGCCACGTGCACCTTGCCGAAGAACGGGAGCATGTGATGCTCGCACATCGAATACATCTCGATGTCGCGCACCATCACCATGTTCTCGTGATTCTCCTCGAACATCGCGTCACCGATGACCTGGCGCGCGTCGAGATCGTAGCCGCGCGTGAGCCACGCCATCGATTTCGCGACACGGCTCGGCGTCTTGAGCAACCCATCGCGCATCGGGTCCTCGCCAAGCAGCTCGAGCTGTCGGCGGATGAGCCCTTCGAATTCCACCTGCGTCGCGTCGTCCGTCTCCATGTCGTCGGGATCGACCGTCGCCATGCTTCCGCGCGCCGCCATTGTCGGTCGGATCACGTTTTTACTCCCCCTCGTAGTCGACATAATTATTTTCGGTTTCCCAGAGTCGCAGGCGCACCAGCTTCCCGGGCGCCACGACGGGTTCCAGCACGCGCCACATGCCCACGACCACATTTTCCGTGGTCGGGTTCACGCCCTGCATGTAGGGCACGTCGATGTTGAAGTTGCGGTGGTCGGTGACACCGACCACGTGCCGTTCCACCGTATCGCGCAGCATCCCGAGATCGATCACATAACCGGTGCGCTCGTCGATCGGCCCCTTGACCGACACTTCGAGCGTGTAGTTGTGACCGTGCCAGTTCGGGTTATTGCACTTGCCGAACAGGCGGGTGTTCTCCTCGTCGGAGAGGGCGGGATTGTGAACGCGGTGGGCGGCGTTGAAGCGCAGCAGTCGCGTCGCGGTGACGATAGGCATATCGACCGAACAGCCTAAAAGGGGGAGAGGTTCCATCCCCAAACTCGTACCCCCCGTGCGCCTCGGCAACCGGGTCGGTCCCTGAAAACACGAAAGCCCCGCCGATTGGCAGGGCCTTCGCTAAAGATACGGAACGAAGAGGAGGTCTTGAAGCCCAAAGAATACTGATAAGGTCCTCACCACGCGGTCGCCTTCCCCGCACTGGGGCATGACGTGAACGCAGTCTGTCGGACCTTTTCTTAGGACTTATCGGCTCAAGAGGTAATTCTCTCCGCCCCGCACACTGGTCGAGTATCGACGCCGGAGGGGTCGTACTACACGCCGATATTGTACATGGTGCGCCACGGCGCGCGCAATGCGAGATTACAGGATGGACTTCTACATGCTTGCCGGAATCGTGATGCTCGTCGCATGGGGCGGTATCACCTATACGACCGATGCCCCCGGTTGGATCCATCTGATGCTTACCGGCGGCGTCTTTCTCATTATCTGGCGCATCGTCGTGCGCGATACGCCCTCCGGTCCCGACCAGAAGCGCTAGCGGGCGGTCCTAGATCTCCCAGTTCGAGAGCACCATGCCGTCGACGGGCGGGACCTCGCTCCAGCCGTAGGCGCTCATCCGCAGGTCCGTCCACCGCACGCGCGCACCCAGCGCGACGAGTGTGCGGTACGCATCCGGATAGTCGCCCTGCAATCGAATGGCGACGCGACGTGTCCCCGTGCGCCGCGCCAGATCCGCCAGATTGCCCAGCAACTGCGGCAGACTGCTTCGGCGGGCCAGCACGAGCTTGAGCACGCGCAGCTCTTCCCGCGTCCGACCTTCGACCAGCGGCGCCGTATGGCACACGGCGAAACCGGTGGGCGCGTCGAGCGGCCCCATCAGAATGGTATCGCCCAGCGTTAAGCGGTCGGTGAGTTCGAGCTCACGCGTGAAGTCGTACCCCGGCATCACGCGCATCGTGAGCTCGCGGCAGGCGGCAATCGCGGCTTCTTTCTCGAGTGCGGACAACCGCGACAGGAGCTCGGGCCCCCGCTCCCCCAACGCCGCATCGAGCGTGAGCGTGACCGTGAGATGTCCGGGAACGAAGCCAAGATTCGAGTAGAAGCCGATGTTGTCCATCGTGCGCGGCATCGTCTCGAGTCCGATCACCTTCACCGACTGCTGACGCAGCCACCGCATACCACTCTGCACGATGATCTTGCCGAGTCCGGCGCCCTGGCTGTCAGGGCGGACGCATAGCGGCCCCATCCAGCCCTCGGTGCCCGAGTGATGCACGATGTTGAAGGCGGCAATGCGTCCACGTTCGTCACGCCAGCAGAGCGCACCATCGCCCGCATCCTCGATGGCGTAGCGCCAGATCGCTGGATTCAGCGGCGGCACGCGCACGCCAGTCATACCGTCCTTGCGATACCGCTGGGTGAACGCTTCGGCGAACACCTCGTTGAGCTGTGGGATATCCTCGACGGTGGCCACCATCGGTCCCTCGAGCGGACGGGTGTTACGCCACGTGCGCGACGACACGGTCATGCGTGCACCGGCGACAGCGTATCGCCGCTCGACTCTGCAGCGAGTGCGGCGGTACCGAACGGATCGACACTGTGCGCGCGCGCGCTGGTGCGCACGACACTACATCCGCGTGAATCGTCATACTCGACCATGAGTACGCGATCCAATCCCTCCTGGACCTGCTCGATGTGCGTGATCACGATGACCTGCTCGAATCGGCCGTGAAGGTTTCGGAGTAAATCGACAACATTGGCTCGGCGACCCTCGTCGAGCGAACCGAACACCTCATCGAGAATCAGCAAGGAAAATGCCTGTCCAGCTCTTTCCGCGATCATCTGCGAAATTGCCAGCCGGAGCACGAGATTGCACAAATCTTCCTCGCCGCCCGAAATCACGGGTTTCGGAATCTCGTCTTCCATGATCAAGACGCGGTAGTCCTCGTCAAACTCGAGTTCACGATAGCGTCCGTCGGTAAGCTCGCCGAGGAAGCCGCTGGCGATGGTGGCCAGTTCCGGGCGCAGTTGGAAGTTGAGATCGGTGCGCAGGTCGGTGAGCGCGCGATCGAGCTCGTCATGCAACTGTTTGTCCTTCTCAAGGGCGTCGAGCGTTTCCTGCAGCCTCGCGAGATCGCGCCGGCCCTGCTCGGCGCTATCGAGGGCGGCCCGCGCCCGCTCCGCTTCGCCCGCGGCACTGACCGCATCGAGCTCAGCACGACGGGCTTCGGCGGCGGCGCGCTCGTGGGCGTCACGCACGCGCTGATACGATGTGTCATCCATACCCAACGCGGTGCGTTGACGCTCGAGCTCCACGACCTTCGTACGCGCCGCATCACGCACGACCGATACGCGCAGGCGCTCCGTGCGCGTGACATCCTCGCGCTCCACGAGACCGCCCACACGCGCCGCCTTCGTTTCAAGCTCCTGCAATCGCACCACCTCGTCGCGCAGGGCGCGATGGCGCAGCGCGTCGTAGCCCAGCGGCAGCGCTGCCAATTGTTCGGTGGCTTGCGCGAGTCGCGCGGCGAGCTCGGTACGCGCATCGGCCACCTGCGTGGCCTCGGTGAGCGCGTTCTGAATCTTCAACAACCGACGCTCAGCCGCCGACAGTTCCGCCTGCATGGCACGACGCTGTTCGTCCATCGCCTCAATGGCGGCCGGGACGGCGGTGAGCTGTTCGGCGCGCTGACGGTAGTAGTTTCCATCGATGCGCACGGTCTCGATCTGCTCGTTCAGCAGCTCGAGCACCCCGCGATACGACGCGCCGAGCGGCCGCCCGCAGGTCGGGCACGGCGACTCCTCACCGAGTCCCTCGAGCGTGTCGCGCTGTTCCGACAGCTCCGCATACTGTCCTCGAAGTCCTTCAAGTCGGGTGGCCGCTTCTTGACCATCTCTGGTCCAGGCTTTGCTCTCCGCGTCGAGCGTCCGCTCCGTCTCCGTGAGCGTGCCGCGCAGTGTCGCAAGCTGCAGTTGCGTATCACGCTCCAGCGTCGGCGCCGACTCCAGACGCACGGCGCGCTCGGCAAGCTTGGCATCTTCCTCTGCCACCGTGCGCACCCGCTCCATCAGCGCCTGCCGTCGCGCATCGGCGGCCGCGAGCTGTTCGAGCGACTCCAGTTCCGCGCGCAACGACAGCAGCGGCAGAATCGCCAGCCGCAACGGCGCCAGTTCGTTGTGCGCGAGGGCCACGGCGTCGAGTTCACGATCGAGCCGCTCGACCTCGCGGGCGAAGCTCATTGCTTCGCTCTCGGCCACGCGCAGCTCCGCCAGCAGCTGCTGCATCTGATCGCGCTGCGTCTGCGCATCGAGCCACTGGGGCGCCACGGCGCTCAGCCGGTCGGACGTGCTGACGCGCGCCACCTCGGCTTCGGCGGCACGTGTTCGGGCCACGGCGAGTCGGGCCTCGGCGTCCGCTACACCGCGCCAGATCGCATCGGCGTCGGGCATGCCCTGTTTCAATCCATTGATCTCAGCCATGAGCGCCCGACGCCGTTCGCGCGCAATCTCTTGTGCCCCGCTGATCCGATCGTAGCCCAACACCCGAGAAAGGAATCGCGCCCGCTCCGCCGGACCGAGCGCAGCCATGACATCGAGTTCCTTCTGACCCGTAAAGTAGGTGTGAAAGAATTCCGAGCGCGTCATGCCGAGTCGCCGTTGAAGAAACTCGGTGCTTCCCGATATGGTGCTCGCTACGGGTATGTCACTCCCGTCGAGAAAAACTTCTGCGTTGGTTAAGCCCCGCACGACGCGGTAGGCATGTCCGGCAAGCTCGAACGCCAACTCAACCCGTACTGAGGCGCGCGGCAGCGCCCGCGAGAAACGAATTGAATCACGGGTGCCGCGCGCGGCGGGCGTGCCATACAACGCCCACGCGATCGCTTCCAGCAGCGTCGACTTTCCCGAGCCGTTGGGACCGATGATACCGGTCAGGCCTCGCTCGAATTCGATGCGAGTGTCCGCGTGCTGACGGAAGTTCTGTAATCGAAGGGAAATCAGTCGCATGCGTCAGCCCTCCAGCACAGGGAGGGCAGCCATCGCCGCGTCTTCGGCCTGCTGCAGATACCGCAGGCCGAGCGACACGAGTAGTTCTCGATCGAGACCGGGGGACAATGGACGCTCGTTCAGGCGTTCGGCCACCAGCTCGGGCAAGGTGGCCCGACGACCCGGCGCACCTTCTCCCTTGCCACGGCGGGCCAGCACTTCCGGCCGACGTGCATCGAGATGAAAGTGCATCGCCCGCTTCCGGTACTCGCGGAGCGCCTCGTGATTGAGCTCGCGCGCGATGTGGCGTGCGATGTTGCGCACGGTAACTCGCACCACGCGATCATCGATGCCCCCGATCGCGCTATCCACGCGTGCTCGCAGTGCACTGTCTACGTCCGCGGCACCCATGCCGCTGGCGTCGATCGGTTCGAGATCCAGCAGCGGGCGCGATGGAACTACCGGATGAAATCGATGTGCACCGGTAATCAGGTCGTGCTCGACGAACCCTTTCCCGGCAACAGATCTTTCGCGCTGCTCCTTCAGTTCTCCCCACGGGTTCGAACTTGTATAGTCAATTGACCCGCTGTAAAACACGCGATCAGCTAACTTGCGGTACACGTGATAGTGTCCGAGGGCGACATAGCCCCACTTGTCAGCATTCAGCTCTTTGAGCGGAATCTCGACAGCCGCCCGCTCTGGAGACGCGACGTGCGAGGGGAGCATTCCCTCGATCTCACCGTGGACCAGCAACACGTTGTGCGCGAATCCCTCCGGCGGCGCCATGAGCGGACGGTCTACCCCTGGTGCGTCGGGCACGGCCATTACGCAAAGGGAAAGCTCGGGAAACTTGAATAGCTCCGGCTTGTCATCCGCTACGCTGATGCCGATCTCTCGAAACAATCGCAGAATGCACCCGGCGTCCGCCGTTCGTGGCGCGTCATGATTGCCGGCGACCATAACGATCTTTGTGCTCGGCAGCGCGTCCAGCAGTCGCTGAAACGTCCGATACGCGTGCAGGATCGCCTGGTTTGACGGGCGCACGGTGTGGAACACGTCACCGCCCACGACAATCAGGTCGGGCGCACACTCGATGATCTGGGCCACGGCACGCGACACCGTCGCGGCGACATCAGCCTCGCGCTGGTTGATTCCGGTCGGCGTGAGCCGCTGATACTGGCGGAATCCGAGATGGAGATCGCTGAGGTGGACCAGGCGCATGCTGCAACCTACAGAACGACCCCGCGACCTCAAAGCGCGAGGCCGCACCCGCGCCGGTCAGCGAATGCGAATGCGTTGTACGATGCGCAAGTCGAGCAGCATCGGCCGGGCCGCTTCGGCCGGACCGGGCGTGACCTCGGACTGTACGTCGATGACCGTTCGGGCGTCGACGATCCACGCACGCAGTCGGTCGAGGACCATCGTCCCGCGCACCGTCCCGGCGGTGACCACTCGCGTGCCGGCGGGGAGTTCCCGGGCAGCGCCGTCCCGGCGGAGTTCACCCTCCATCGAGATCCACGCGTTTCGTCCGCCCTGTGTGAGGGAATCGAGGCGGAAGCGGGTGCGTACCACGCCGTCGGTGCGATAGCCACTGAGCGGAAGCGAGGGGAGCACGATGTCGCGCACCCAGCGCTCGCCTACCCGCACCGCGTTCTCGGGCAGCAGCGCGGGCATCGAGGCCAGGGTGGCGCCGAGTTCCATGGCACCCGGCGGGGGATCGCTCACGCGCATGGCGCCGTCGGGCGTTACGCGCACACGGACCTGCCGTCCATCGGCGGGAAGCGGCAGCATTTCAAGGCGGGCCTGTTCGGCGGCGGTCCCGGCCCACATGGCCATCGAATCGGTGGTCGCCAGCAACGTCGTGGACGACAGATCGCTCGCCTCGACCAGTGAGTGCGCGTACATGACCAACTTGGTCACTCGAAGCGAGGCCCGTGCGCGACGCGGTCCGTACTCGGGTGACTTCGACGCGGGCGGCACCGTGCCGCCGGCGCGACGTCCATCGATACCCGCCCCCGAACCTACCGGCGGCACCGAGGATTCCGTCCGGCGTCCGCTCATTTCGATCGTCTGATCCATCTGCAGGCGCAGCATGTCACCCACCCGCGGGCGCACGATGAGCGTGACCCCATCGGGACCCGGCCGCATGGATTGCGCGAACAGCCGTGGCGCGGCGGCAGACGCGCCCGCGAGCACGAGCGTGCAGGACCCGGTCAGCAGGCCGCACGCCCTGGCGAGCAACCATCCGCGGATTCCACTCGGCAACGTCATCCGCCGTATTCGTCGGGCGAGAAGGAGCGGAGTGCGCGCGGGCGGGGCGTCACCGCTTCGACCTCACTCGCCGTTGGACGCGCTCGACGTGTCAGCTCACGCGTGAAGGCGCGCTTCACGTCGTCAGGACGGGTACGGATCACGGCATTGCGCGCGGCGAGCACGACATGCTCGTCGTAGAGCAGAATGGTCTGCTGGACAAACCCGAGTTCAATGGTGTCGTCGAGTCGACGCAGCTCGCGCGTGACGGCTTGCGCCAACGTCGGCTCAGGCGCCTGCGGAAACCGTTCTACGCCCTCGCGCCCGGACATCACCGACGGGCGCGGAAAGCGCACGAATACCGGCTGCGTGAAATGCGGATGGCGCACCATGAGCTGGCCCTTGTCGAGGGTAGCCATACGCGCTTTGATGGCCGGACTCAACACTTGATAGCCCGGTGATGCCAACTCGTCGCCATCCATGCGCCCGTACAGCGCGGTGCCCGCATTCCCCGTCACGCGACGATGCACCTGCGAGCGAAATTGCTGGGCACCGAAGAGCACGAGCCCGAGATACCGGCCACGTTCGGCGATATCGAGCAGCATTTTGCGGACATAGGTATCGGGACCATCGTGAGGCGCATACTTGTTCAGCTCATCGACGAAGACGATGACATGATCGACACCGAGTTCCCGCCGCTCGAGTTGTTCACGCAGCCGGGACACCACACGGGCGAAGACGAGATCCTGCGCGTCTTCCTCCACGTTGGCGACATCGACCACATACACCGCGCGATCCACAAAGCTCCCGAACGGCAGATCGGACACGGCGCCGTCATCGGTGACCAACCCCGCGCAGCGCGTGGACAGATTGGACAACCGGTTCCGGACTTTGCGCACCGTGGCGGCATGGTGTGTGCGCCAGGTATCGCCGTTCGAATCCTCGAGCTTGCGCAGGACATCACGGAACCATGCGTCGAGATCGGCGAACGATTGCACGCGGTGCGTGCGCGTGAAGCCAGGCTCCTCGAAGTCCTTCCCGACGACGCGCTCGCGGATGAAATCGATGAGCGCATCGGCCTTCGCATCGATGTCGTCCTTGTTCAACAACACTTCGGCGAACTGCAGCACCTCACCGAGGCCCCACGTGAGCGGCGACACACTGTCGGCGAGCGCAGGATGCGAGCGCAGCGTGTTCAGCGCGAAGCCGCGGGCGGTGAAGGGCGCGAAGTAGCGCACATCTTGAAACGGCGTGGGCGGCACGCCAAGCATCTCGTACATCTCGAGATCCGCCGGCTCGAGCTTTCCCGGCTGATCGAGAAAGCACAGGTCCGGACCCTTCACGTTGAAGCACACCGCCGCCACGGTACCACGATGGGCCGGGAAATGCGCGAAGATCGATTGCAACAGCCACTCGATCGCACTGGTCTTCGTCGCGAGACCGGACACGCCGGAGATGTTCAGGTGCGCCGCTTCCGGCCCCACGAGAAAGTCGGCGTCGAGGAAGATCGGCGACCGCATGCCGCCGGCCCGATACACACCCACCGGAATGCCAGTCGACGATTCACCAGTGATGTAGCCGTCCATGCGCAGGGCCACGGCGACGTCGGCATCATTGGCGAGATACACCGCACCAAGCGGTACCGGTTGCAACGGTTCCTCAGGGATGTGGCGCAACACCGACGCCGTGTAGAGCCGGATCTCGGTGCGATCGGTGTGCGACAGCGGTCCGTCGTGGGGCCGGCCGTCGTGCCCGAGCACATCGTGCAGCGGCGACTGCAGATCGCTGTAGCTGAAGCCTTCCACCACGACACCGTACACGCGCGGGATCACGTTCTCCACCGGTGTATTGCCTTCGACGCGCACGATCGTGCCGATGCCGATCGGCGCGTCGATGGCCGTCCAGAAATGGAACTCGTGGGGCGTGTTCGGTTTCTTTTCCGTCGCCACGACACGACCGAGCGGCAGCGACACAGCAGCGGGAACAGTGGAAGGCGAGGTCACAGCGTCACGGCGAAGAAGGTCAGTGGCCCACGAGCGCATCGAGATACAGCTCACAGGCATGAATGCCGTAGGTGAGGGTATCCCATCGTGGATCGGGAAGCGAGAGCGGAGCCCGCTCGGCGAGGATGCCGGCGGAGAGACGGTCACAGTGCGCCGTGAGGCGCTCACGCGCGTCGTCGGTGATCGTATCAGTGTCGAGCATGTCCGCCGGCGGAGAAACTTCCACGCGAACCAGTCCGTGCAACGGATCACCACCGGCGGCGGTGCGCAGACGCAGATACCAGCTCGCGACGGCACGGCGCGGACGATGCCCGACGAGGAAGGCCGGCGAACGCTCGGCTTCTCTGAGCGCGAGCACCGACGCCACCTGTTCCGCGGTACCGTACAACGTCGTGTGCGATTTCACGACGCCGAAGGCCGTTGCCCGTTCGTCCACCGCCAGATTGCCCGAAATCCCGCCGTCGATCCACAGCCATCGCGATTCACGGCGGCACCACTCCGCGGCGAGTCGGCGTTCGAGCCCTTCCCGCTCCAGTGCCACCAGATCGAGAGCACGGGCGCGGAGTGCGAAAGGATGCACCGGAATCGCGTCGTCGGTCATCTCGGCGGTGATGTCCACCACGGAGACCCCGCTTTCCATCAGTTGGTTCCACGCGGTTTCGCCGAGCCGGCGGCGCGACACGAACAGCGCGCGACGCACACTGGGCTCGCGCCACGTTTCGAGACGCCGCGCCACGCGGTCGCGGACCGCGGCCGCGACCGACGCATAGATCAGTGGCGACCCGGCGACATAGCCCACGACACGGCTTCGCTGCACGCCGTCGAGAAAGGCGGCGACCAGCGGTTCGGTCGGCACCTCGACCGGCCGCGTGCCGGGCGCCTCCAGCGGCACGCACGGCGCCACGGAAGGTGGGTCACTACGCAGGGCAATGCGCTCGAGCGGCGGGCCGCCTCCCGCCGCCATGAGCGCTCCGTCACCGAAGAGTGCGCGGAGGGAGCGGAGGGCGCCGCGGAGCGAGGCATCGGCCGGTGGGCGTTCGTCTGTCACGAGGGGCACGCTAGCGGGACAGGCGCCCCCAGACAATCAGCACGCGGCGGCTGCCAGGACCGCAGGTGGTGGACTTCGGCGCCCCGGTCCACGAAACTCACCGTGTGACACTTCTCCGATCTTCTGCCATGGCCACCCCGCGACTCTGCGGCGTGGCCCTCCGCGCCCTGCCCCTGGCATTCGCGCTGTTCGGTGCCGGCTGCGACACCACTCAACGGGTCAAGAACGCCCTCAAGGCCGATCAGGGCGATC
Source organism: Gemmatimonas sp. (assembly GCF_031426495.1). Classification (NCBI taxonomy): domain Bacteria; kingdom Pseudomonadati; phylum Gemmatimonadota; class Gemmatimonadia; order Gemmatimonadales; family Gemmatimonadaceae; genus Gemmatimonas; species Gemmatimonas sp. The sequence continues at coordinate 64,544 of NZ_JANPLK010000027.1, forward strand.
CGGTGTGGCAGGGCGACAGCACGTTGCTCGCCCCCCACCCGGAAGTGCTGTTCCGCGTGACCCGTGACAGCACCGGTCCGCGTATCGTGCCGCTGGCCACGATGGGACCGCAGGGATTCCGATTGCTCAGCATGAGTGATCGCGGCTGGCGCTCGTTCGACATCGATTATCTCAACGCCGGCAAGTCACTCACGCCGTATCGGGCGGGACGGGCGCTGCCGCCGGTCAGCTCCACCCGCGGCATGTGGGAAGGAGCGCCGCTCGACACGATCCGCGGCTGCTCGGTCATTCTCCCGGGAGCGCTGGCATCGATCCCCGAGGGCGTCGAGTTCTTCACCAATGGGAAGCGACCACCGCTCAAGCCGGTCACCTCGTTGTCGCCGGGAGAATTGCAGACGGCGATCGATGCCATTCCCACGCTCATCGCGCCCGCGGCCGGTATTTCGATGTCGATGCTTCCGCGCTATCGGCGCGAGGTCTACGTCGCCGAAAGCGGGAATGGTCCGCGTCCCACGATCGTCGTGGTCTACGACGACCCTGAAGTCGTGGCGGACAGTGTACGACCGATGGGCGCGCGCCCCCGCCACCTGGTGGTCGTGCTGGACAAGGGAGTGTACGGCTACAAGCCGACGTTCACGTACAGCACGCTCGGCAACAAGCTTTCACCGCCGCGCTATCGGTATCTCGACCACATCGACGTGGACGACGACGGCAAGTCAGAGCTCTTCTTCGGCCTCAAGATCAAAGGCGCCCCGCTGTACACCATCGTGCTGCGCTACGAAGCGGAGGCGTGGCGCGAACTGTTGCGCTACGAACGGCAGCGCTGCCAGGCCTGACCACATCGGGGCCGACTACTCGACCCCGATGTCCCACGCCTGCTCGAGATCATTGCGACTGTAGGCGCGGAACGCCGTGAGGGTTTGCGTCCGGACAATGCCCGGCACTTTGGCAAACTCTTCGGTCACGACGGTCGCGATCCGCTCGAGATCGGGTACGCGCACGATGGCCACGAGATCCCAGGCACCGGATACGGAGTAGACCTCGCTCACGCCTTCGATACCCGCCAGCGCGGTGGCGCACGCGGGAATGGTTTTCGGATCGGCCTGCACCAGCACAATGGTCGTGATCATGATCGCCTCGAAAATCGTGAAAGAGTCGGAGCGCGCGCGAACGCGCCGCCTCAGGTGCCGGTGAAACAGCGGGCGATGCGCGTCACGCCTTCGACTGCCACCGACTCCGTTGTCGCGTAGCTCGCGCGGATCCAATCGGGCGTGAGAAACGCGCTGCCCGGCACGACCGCCACCTGGTACTCCTCGAGCACGGCCGCCGCGAACGCCGCACCGGCGTCGGCGGCCCCGCGGAAGCCGGCCACGTTGATGTACACGTAGAACGCGCCGGCCGGGTGTACGTAGCGGATGGTCGGAAACGCGGCCAGCGCCGCCACCACGGCATCACGGCGCTGCCGGAATTCCTTGACCATGTGGTTCACGGCCTCGTCGGCCTCCTCCTGGCGCGCCAGGGCGGCCAAGGCGGCGTGCTGCGACACGGCCGCCGCGTTCGACGTCGTGTGCGATTGAAACGCCGTCATCGCCTTCGAGACGGCCACCGGCGCGATCGTCCAGCCGATACGCCAGCCGGTCATCGCGTAGGCCTTCGCGACGCCGTTGATCACGATCAGGTTGTCGCGCGTCGTCGCGACTTCGAGCGCCGACTGCGCACCGCCTTCGTAGGCGATCCGCAGGTAGATCTCGTCGGCGAGCACCCACCATCCTTGGTCGGCGGCGAGGTCGAGGATCGCCGTGAGTTCGTCGCGCGTGTACACGGCGCCGGTGGGGTTGCTCGGTGAGTTGAGCATCACGCCCTTCGTGCGCGGCGTCGCGGCGGCCGCCAGCTGATCGGCCGTGACCTTGAGATCGTTGGCGGCGTCGCCGAACACCGGCACAGACACGGCACGCGCCAGTTCCACCATCTCGTAGTAGCTCGTCCACGCCGGCGTCGGAATCAATACCTCATCGCCCGGGCCGAAGCAGCAGACGCAGGCGTTGTAGAGCGACTGCTTGGAGCCGTTGGACACGACGATTTCTGCTGCCGTGATCGGCGTCCCGTGCGCCAGCAATCGGTTGGCATCCGCAGCAATCGCTTCACGCAGCGGCAGAATGCCATCCGTGGCCGTGTAGCGCGTCGCTCCCGCTTCGATCGCCGCCGTCGCGGCCTGCCGGATGAAGGCCGGAGTATCGAAATCGGGTTCGCCGGCGCCAAGGTCGATGATCGCCTGACCGGCAGCCTTGAGCGCCCGGGCCTTGGCGGCCACCGCCAGCGTCGCGGATTCCTTGAGTCGGGCGATGTTGGCGGACGGCTGGAAGACCAGAGACATGATGGAGGCGCGGAACGGAGGTGGATGTCCAAGGCAAACGCGCCGACCCCCTGCAGTTCGGGACCGGAATTGGCTACTTTATCATGCTGGACATGAAGCAATTAAGCGCGACCGTGAAAGGTGCGCTACGCAGGTGCGGTGCGCTACGCAGGTGCGGTGCGCTACGCAGGTGCGCTACGCAGGTGCGGTGCGCTACGCAGGTGCGGTGTGCTACGCAGGTGTGCGCCATAGGGGCGCGACAATCACTGGCCGTTGGGCGGCCAGGCTGACCGACAATCGATGGGGTGGGGCGTGGGCGAGCAAGAACGGGAAGAGACGTCGCCAGGGGCGACGCGGAGCCAGCACGTCGTGCTGCAGGGACCCGCAGATCTGCGGATGATGACTGCCGCCATGCGTCCGGGGATCGAACGCAGCCGGCGAATGCAGGGCGTGGCAGCGCCGGCCTGCCTGGTGATCACCCCCACGGTTGAACAGGCGCTCAGCGCGGCCGAACAGGCGCGCCAACTGTTGGCCGACGACAGCCTGCGCGTCGTGCCCGTCACCTCCGCCACGCGCGCCCGTCGCGTGCTGGCCGCTGGTCCGGTGGCCGTGGTCACCGGCACCGCCGCCGATCTACTCGCGCTGCGCAAGGACGCCGCGATCGACCTGCAGCAACTACAGGTCCTCGTGGTCTTCAGCCTCGACGAGATCCTCACCGACAAGATGGGCGATACGTTGCAGGCGTTGCTCGGCGATTCGCCCGACGACATGATGCGCGTCGGCACCATCGACAGCGAGTCGGAGGAGATCGAGGCGTTCCTCGAAGCGCAGATGCGACGCGCGCGTCGTCTCACGCCGATGCTGGCCGGTGACACTCCGCTCGCGATGACGCCGAGCTTCGTGATCACGTCGGCCTCGGGTCGTGCCGATGCCTTGCGCGCAATTCTCGATGAAGTCGATCCGCCGTCGGTCGTGGTTGTCGCCACGACGGACGCCGGTCAGCGCGAGGCCCACGCGGCCATCACGCGCATCGGCATGGTGGTCGACGGGCTCAACGTGCAGGTCGTGCGGCAGGCCACCTCGCAGCACGTTGCGCTGGTGGTGTTGTGGGAGTCGCCGGTGTCGTACGACGCGCTGGTGGAAGCGCTCGCGGCGCGACCGGTGGACGCCGTGGCCTTGCTGATGGCCGACGAACTCGCCGCGTTCCGTCGGATGACCGCCGGTCTGGCCGAGGCGTGGACGCCGGCCGCCCGCAAGGCGAACGCGGAAAGCCGCGTGCAGGCGTTGCGCGCGGCGCTGCGCACCACGCTCGCGAATTCCGGCGGCACGTCGGCCAGCGAAATGGCGTTGCTGGCGCCGATGCTGGAAACGCATGACTCGCTGGAGATCGCTGCCGCCGCCCTGCGGTTGTACGAAGGGGCCCGCCGCGAGCTGGTCACGGCACGGACCAAGGCCACGATTGCCGGTCCAACCCGCACGCCGCTAGCTGCCGGCCACAAGCCGGACGCGCCGGTCGTGGACGGCAAGCAGCGCGTGTTCCTGGCCGCCGGGAAGCGTGACGGCGTGCGCGTCGGCGACATTGTCGGTGCGGTCGCGAACGAAGCCGGCATCCCGGGCGACCGGATCGGTCAGGTCGAGCTGTTCGAGTCGCACGCGATCGTCGAGCTGAACGCCGAGGACGCGGCCAAGGTGGTTCAGGCGCTGGGTTCCGTCTCGCTGCGCGGTCGTCGACTCAGCGCCCGGATCGACGAGCGCAGCGGAGAAGCCCCGCGCGGTGGGGATCGTGGTGGCGATCGTGGCGCGCGTGGTCCGCGCAGCGAGCGCACGTTCGGCCCGCCGCGTCGTGACGCCGGTGATCGTTCGCCTCGCGGCGGGGATCGTGGCAACGATCGTGGCGACCGTCCGGCCCGCCCGTCGTTCGGTGGTGACCGCGGTCCGCGTCTGGAAGGCCGCGGCGGCCCGCCGCGTGGTGGCAATGACCGTCCGCCGCGTGCCGACGAAGAGCGTCGCGCGTTCGGCGACCGTCCGGTGCGCGAGCGCGCGGAAGGTCGGGAAGAGTGGTCGGAGCGTGGCGCGCGGATGCAGAATGCCAGCCGCAAGCCGCGTCCAAACACCGACGCGAATCCTGAGGGGAATCCTGAAGGGAAACCCGAAGGGAGCCGCGAGAGCTGATCATGAGCGGCAGCTTCCAGGTCTCCGGCGGGTGGATGGAGGTCGTCGCTGGCTCGATGTTCAGCGGCAAGACCGAAGAGCTGTTGCGGCGCGTGCGGCGGGCGACCATCGCCCGCAAGCGCGTGCAGGTCTTCAAGTCGCACCTCGACGACCGGTACGCCGGGCTATGGAATGTCTCCAGCCATGACCGGCGCACCTTCGAGGCGATCCCGGTCGACTCGTCGTCGCAGATTCTGCTGCGTCTCGATCCGATGGCGCAGGTGATTGCCATCGACGAGGCGCAGTTCCTCGACACCGGGATCGTGCAGGTGGCGTCGAGCCTGGCCGATCGCGGCCGGCGGGTCATTCTTGCCGGCATCGACAGTGATTTCCGCGGCGAACCGTTCGGTCCGATGCCGCAGCTCATGGCGGTCGCGGAAATGGTCGACAAGCTGCACGCGATCTGCGTGCTGTGCGGCTCACCGGCCAGTCGCAATCAACGGCTGATCGGCGGCAAGCCTGCGCCATACGACTCGCCCACGATCATGGTGGGCGCGGCCGATTCGTATGAAGCGCGCTGTCGCGCCTGTCACGTCGTGCCCCGTCCCACCGAAGGACAGCAGCAACTGCTGTAGCGGGCTCCGCGCGACGCCTCAGTCGGCCGCGCGCGCGAGGGCCAGCGACATGGCGTCGGCGAGTTGCCCGCTGGTGAATGGCTTGCTCACGAATGGTACGCGTCGCGCGTCGATCGCCGCGCGTGCTCCCGGATTGATGCTGAAACCGCTGACCGCCACCATCGGCATCGACGGGTAGCGGGCGGCAACGGTCTCCATCAACTCGAGGCCGTTCATGCCCGGCATCGTCAGATCGGTGATCAGCACGGAGACGGCGGCGGCGTGCGAGTCCAGGACTTCCAGCGCATGCTGCGCCGACGGTGCCACCACCACCGCGTGTCCCATCTTCACCAGCATCCGCCGACCAAGGTCGAGCAGCATCGGATCGTCGTCGACGAGCAGGATGCTGCGTACGGCGGGTGCGGCGATCGGTGTCAAGGCCGACACGTCGCGAGACACGTCGTGAGACACGTCGTGAGACACGACGTGAGACACGACGTGGGTCGACGACGCCGGGGTCACGCGCGGCTCGGGTACGGGCGCCGCCGGAATGAACAGGCGGAGCGTCGTGCCCTCACCGGCGGCCGAATCGCATTCGATAAAGCCGCGACTCTGGTGCACGAGACCGTGCACGGAGGCGAGTCCCATCCCCTTGCTCGCGCCGAACTCCTGCGTCGAAAAGAACGGCTCGAACAGGTGCGCCTTGAGCTCGTCACCCATGCCAGTACCCGTATCGGCGACGGAGAGCACCGCGTACGGACGCGGGGCGTCCCCGGTCGGTGCCTGTGGATGCCGCGCCAGCACAAGGGCGGTAGCCAAGGACAGCGTGCCGGTCTCCGCCTTGGCGATCATCGACGCGCTCGCATTGTCCACCAGCGTGCGCAGCGCATCGAGCAGGCGCGTGCGATCGATGACGGCGGTGACCGGCGCGGCGCTAACGTCGAGTCGCACGACGATGGACAGGGGCACTTCCTCGCGAATAACCAGCAGCTGATCGCGCAGCAGCTGATTGAGCTCCACCGATTCCGCCCGCAGCATCTGCCGACGTCCAACCGCGAGCAGCCGTCGCGTGAGCTCCTCGGCGCGCTCCGTGGCCCGCTCGATCGCATCGAGATCCTCGGCGTACGGCGAGGTCGGCCCAAAACCGTCTCGCAGAAACCCCGTCGCACCACGAATCACGGTGAGCAGATTGTTGAAGTCGTGCGCGATACCGCCAGCCAGCTGTCCGACCGCTTCAAGTTTCTGCGCCTGACGTAGCCGCTCTTCGGAGCCTCGCGCGTCGGTGACGTCGGTAAAGACCGCCACCGACGCATAGGGCCGCAGTTCGCCCGAGCGGACGAGCGGATCCGCGGTGACGTCGAGCCAGCCAAACGTGCCGTCACCCCGCTGCACGCCCATCAGCGCCCGCGCCTGACTCTGGCCGCTCTGCAGCGCAACGATGGCGGGATGCGTGTCCGCAGGCCACGGCGTTCCGTCTTCACGCACGGCACGCCAGTCGCGATCGACCGGCTTGAGCCCCAGCAGTTGCGCGCCCGTCAATCCGAGAATGCGTTCGGCACTCGGGTTGTAGGCGCGAATCGCACCCGTTTCGTCGTGCAGCACGACGCCTTCCTGCATGCCGGCGATGACGGCGCGGAACCGCGCCTCCGACTCGCGCAACTGTCGTTCGACCCGCACACGATCGGTGGTGTCCTGAATGATGATGTGCAACACGCGACGCCCGGCGATCGCCACCACGCCGATGAATGCCTCGACCTGTCGCAGCTCGCCATTGGCGACGCGATGCTCGCGCGGCACGCGAAGTCCGGTTCCCGTCGCGATGGCCGACGTCGTATCACGCCAGTGATCGAGCGCGACCGCTTCGAGATCCGTCACATACATCGCGCGCATCGTGTCGCGCGGCCAGCCGTAAAACGCCACGGCCGCCGGATTCACGTCGACGATGCGAGCCGTCTCGATATCGGCGAGCAGCTGCACCGCACCATTGTTCTCGAAGAGCTCGCGATGTCGGGCTTCGCTCTCCTCAAGCGCAAGGCGCTCGAGCTGCCGCGGCGTGATGTCACGCGAGGCGATGGCGACAGTATCTTCGCTGACCGGCACGAGCTGGCGCTGCAGCCAGCGCTGCGGCTGCTCGGCCGTGGGTGCGTGCTGTGTCGTTTCCAACGGCTCGCCGGTGATGAGCACGGAGCAGCACTGTTCCCACAAATTCCAGTCACGGCTGTTCGGAAACATCTCCATCAGCGATTGACCGAGGAGCTCCCCACGCGTTCGCTTCACCATGACGGCGGCGCGGGCGTTCACATCGAGAATGTCGAAGCGCTCAATCGTACCGTCGCTGGCGCGGTAGGCGCGGGCGATCACGAAGGCATCGAGGCCAGCCTCGATGACGCCGCGCAATCGGCTCTCCGATTCCCGAAGTGCCTGTGACGCGACCGCCTCGTCGGTGACGTTGCGCGCGAGCCCCAGCAGATGGGTCGCCATCCCGTCGGCGTCGCGAATCGCACTGAGGCGCGTTTCGAAGACGAGACGGCGTGCCTGGAGAGTTACCCCCTCCCGATAGGCAATCGCCGCCCGCGATACGAGCGCTTCCTCGCATCGCGACCGCATCAGCGCGGCCTCTACCGGCGGGAAGACCTCCTCCGGCACGCGTCCCACCAGCTGCGCGGCGTCGGTACCGGTCGCCAGAAGATAGGCTGCGTTGACCGACTCGAAGCGAAACACCCCGGGCGCTTCGACGCGGAGGCTGAACGCCATTTCGTGCATGTGCTGGGTGAGCATCCGGAGTCGCGCTTCTCGTCGCCCCGCCTCGCGCGCCGCGAGCGCCCGCGCCGTGACGTCGCGAAGCTGCACGGTGAGAAAGGGCGTCCCGTCGGTGGCCGTCCCGACCAGCTGCCGAGCCTCCCAGACGCGTTCGCTCGCATCGCCCCCGAGCGAAAACTCGAACGGCGGCGCCGCGTCGTCGGGCCGGGCGACCTCGAGCCACGACGAGAAGGCGCCGTCGCCCAGGTGCTTGGCGCACTGCGTCAGCAGCTGTCCCCGGAGCGCCTCGGGTGGGAAACCAATCACGCCGCCGGCGGCCGCATTCGCGTCGAGAATACGGCCCCGTTCGTCGGTCACGAACAGGGCATCACCCAGGGCCATGGCGGCCGACAGAAGCAACGCAGGGGAGTCGGGAGGGCTGGGGGGCACGAAGCGAACGCGGTCAAATGAGAGCAATCTCGGGCGGCGGCGGCGATGGCGAAGGGGAGAAATGTGTAAGGGCGCAGGGACTACCGTCAGTGGACGAGGGGGCAATCGTGTGACGGATAGTGACCATTGCCCAGCCCGCCGCGTCTTTTGGCTGATGTCAGTGTCAAGTCCCCCTTTCCCCGAACGGATCGTCGCATGGGTGTAATCGCGACGCTCCTCGCACACGAGCCCCGGCTCGCACGGCTGCGTACCGCCGCGCGGGACCGTTACCGCTTCGTGCCTTGCGAGGACTGGACGTCTCTGACCCGCGCTTGCGAGCGTGGGCCAATCAACGTGGTGGTCTTCGATCTATACGTCGATGGCCGCGCGGATTTCGAGCGGGTGCGCCAGTTGCGCGTTCGTGTGCCACGAGCGGCCCTGGTGGCCTATGTGGACATGACGCGTGAACGAGCCAAGGACATGTTCGACGCCGGTCGTTGCGGCATCGATGTGCTCGTGGTCGCCGAGGAAACGGATACGCCGCAGATGCTCGCGGCGCTTCTGGATCAGGCCGAAGCGCGCAGTGTCTCGAGTCTGCTGAAGCCACATCTCGCCGGACTGCGCAGCGTGGTGCGGGACGCGGTGATGCTGTCGGTGACCCGGGCGCACGAGCGCCTGACGCCGGACAGCCTCGCGCGCCTCATCGCCGTATCGCGTCGGTTGCTCTCGAAGCGTCTGGAAGGGGCGGAGCTTCCACCTCCCCATCAGCTGCTCACCTGGGGTCGACTGATCGTAGCCGCCAGCATGCTCGAAGACGGCTCCCGCAGCGCCGACGGCGTGGCCAGTGCGCTCGACTTCCCGTCGGGCAGCGCGTTCCGCAACACCTGCCAGCGGTACCTCGGCTGCACGCCCCATCAGATTCGTCTACGCGGCGGTGCGAGCTGGGTGATCCAGGAATTGCTCGTGAACCGCGAGAAGCGGCGCGAAATCTCGGAATCGGAAGACGACATGCACGATAGCGCGGCGGCCTAGCTCCGCTCGCAGCGACCGAAGAACCAGAGGGCTCCGGCAATGCCGGAGCCCTCTGGCATTGGTGATAAGTTTATGCATGCTTCACCTTGCGCTCACCGGAAATATCGCCAGCGGCAAGAGTAGCGTGGCGTCGCTGCTGGCGGCGCACGGGGCGACGATCATCGACGCCGATCTGCTGGCCCGGGACGCGGTGCGACCAGGCACGACGGCGCTCGACGCGATCGTCGAGCGCTTCGGCCCGACGGTATTGCAGCCCGATGGCACGCTCGACCGGCCGGCGCTGCGCCGCCGCGTGTTCCGGGACCCCGTCGCGCGCGATGCGCTCAACGCCATCGTGCATCCGGCGGTCGGCCGGTTGCGCGACGAGCAGCTGGCGGAAGCCGAGCGCCGTGGTGACGCCGTGGTGATCTCCGATATCCCCCTGCTCTTCGAAGTGGGCCTCGAGCACGCCTTCGATGGGGTCATTCTGGTGGATGCCCCCGAGCCGGAGCGCCTCGCGCGGCTCCAGCGTGACCGTGGGCTGACGCGCGAGGAGGCACAGGCGATGATCGACGCGCAGTGGCCTTCCCTGCGCAAACGGGCGGGAGCGACGTGGATCATCGACAACGACGGTCCGCGCGAGCAGCTTCCAATCCGTGTCGACGAACTGTGGCAGACCATTCAGGCGCTTCCCCTCCGCAGGTCATCTGCGGATACTTCACTGTGATCGTTCTTTTTCCCCATCTGGAGTCCTCGTGTCGAACATCCCCGCCGATCTGCGCTATACCAAGGAACACGAATACATCCGCACCACCGACGACGCCGCGATCGTGGCCATCGGCATCACGGATTTCGCGCAGGGTGAGCTGGGCGATATCGTCTACGTCGAACTGCCCAAGATCGGCGCGACGTACGGATCGCACGACGTGTTCGGCACCGTGGAAGCGGTGAAGGCCGTCTCCGAGCTGTACATGCCGGTGGCGGGCGAAGTGGTCGAGATCAACGGGCGCCTCGACGGCGAGCCGGCGCTGATCAACACCGACCCGTACGGCGACGGCTGGATGATCAAGGTGCGCGTCGCGGCCGGCGGTGACGCTGGGCTGCTCTCGGCTGCCGAGTACAAGGGCGTGGTGGGCGAGTAGTTCTGTTCTTCGGCTGGATCGTGGTACGTGGGGCCCTGAGCTTTTTGCTCAGGGCCCTTCGTCTGTGCCGTCGGCGGGTGCGGTGTGCGCGACCGCCCCGGTCGGTACGTGGGATCCCCTTCGCGGCTTTTCTGTGGCGGCGGGCATGGGAGCGCCGCGCTCGGTCGGCGCGCCCGCCACAGAGAGCCGCTCAGCGGACCCACGTCCCTCGCGGGGCTCCGTGAATCGCACCGCGCTCGGCGCAGTTCGCGGATGGCCGGGCAATCGCACCGCCCCGTTCCCCACACCCCAGCCCGCGATGAGCCCCACTCGCCCGTGGTGCGCGCGTGCCACTCCACAGCCGCCACGCGACGTGGTCACACCGGGGGATGGAATCCCGTCGCGAGCTTTTCGGTGGCCACGCCGTTCGGTGGAATGCGGCACAGCGCCGTGCCGCACGCCCCCCCGCGCCGAGGCCAGCGGCTGCCGGGCCGGGCGTCCCCGGAGCGGCCCTCTGTGGCGGGCGCACCGACGCCGCGTGGCGCTCCCAAGCCCGCCGCCACAGCAAGGCCGCGAGGGGGATGACCCGCGCCCGGAGCCGCGGCTCGTCGCACGCCAGCGCCCGCCCAGCGGCCCATAGCCCATAGCCCATAGCCCATAGCCCATAGCAGAACGGCGTGACCACCGAAGCAGTCACGCCGTTCTCACCACTCAAAACTCAAACACTCACGACGTCGCGTACGACTCGATCGGCGGACAGGCGCAGACCAGGTTGCGATCCCCGAACGCGCTTTCGACGCGGCCGACGTACGGCCAGAACTTCCGTTCCCGCGTGAACGGCGTCGGATACGCCGCCTGCTGACGCGTGTACGGGCGATCCCACTCGTCACTCGTGACATGCGCGGCCGTGTGCGGCGCGCGCTTGAGCACGTTGTTCTCCCGATCCGCTTCCCCGCGCTCTACCGCTGCGATCTCTTCGCGAATACCGATCATCGCCTCGATGAACCGGTCGAGTTCCGCCTTCGACTCGCTTTCCGTGGGCTCCACCATCAGCGTGCCGGCCACCGGGAACGACAACGTCGGCGCATGGAAGCCATAGTCCATGAGACGCTTCGCGATGTCTTCCGCCTCCACACCCGAGGCGCTCTTCACGCCGCGCGTGTCGAGAATGCACTCGTGCGCCACCAGACCATTCTGGCCGCGATAGAGCACCGGGTAGTGCGCTTCAAGCTGCTTGGCCACGTAGTTCGCGCTGAGGATCGCGACCTTCGTCGCCGTCGCGAGACCCTCGCCACCCATCAATTTGATGTAGACGTACGAGATCGGCAGGATGCTCGCGCTGCCCCATGGCGCCGCTGAGATCGGACCGATCGCCTGCGTGCCACCGGTGGCAATCACCGGATGCGTGGGCAGGAACGGCACGAGCTGCGATGCGACGCCGATCGGGCCCATACCCGGTCCACCACCGCCGTGCGGAATGCAGAACGTCTTGTGCAGGTTCAGGTGGCACACGTCGGCACCGAGGTCGCCGGGACGCGACACACCGACCATCGCGTTCATGTTGGCGCCGTCCATGTACACTTGGCCGCCATGCTCGTGGATGATCGCCGTGATCTCCTTGATGCGTGCTTCGAACACGCCGTGCGTGCTCGGATACGTCACCATCAACGCGCCGAGATTGGTGGCGTGCTGCTGCGCCTTCTCGCGGAGGTCGTCCACGTCGATATTGCCGTCGGTGTCCGTCTTCACGACGATCACCGAGAAGCCCGCCATCACCGCGCTCGCGGGATTCGTCCCGTGCGCCGACTGCGGAATGAGACAGACCGTGCGGTGGGCGTCGCCACGTGACTGGTGATACGCGCGAATCACCAGCAGGCCGGCGTATTCGCCCTGCGAGCCAGCGTTGGGCTGCAGGGACACACCGGCAAAACCCGTCACTTCCGCAAGGTCGCGCTCGAGTTCGTCGAACAGCTGCGCATAGCCCTGCGCCTGCTCCGTCGGGGCGAACGGATGCAGCTGACCGATCTCGGGCCAGGTGACCGGAATCATCTCGGCCGTCGCGTTCAACTTCATCGTGCACGAACCCAGCGGGATCATCCCGTGCACGAGCGAAAAGTCGCGCGCCTGCAGCGCGTGAATGTAGCGCAGCATCTCCGTCTCGCTGTGGTAGCGATGGAACGTGGGATGCGTGAGGAACGGTGAGACGCGGCGGAAGCGCTCGTCGTAGCGCGCGTCTACGCCGGTGGTCACGTCGGCGTACGAGAAGTCGACGGCGGCGTTGTTGTTGAACACCGTCCACAGATCGGCGATGTCCTGCTGCGTCGTGGTCTCGTCGAGCGCGACCGCAATCGTGCCCGGCTCGAGCACGCGCAGATTCATGCGATGCGCCGCCGCGGCCGCCAGAATGTCTTCCTGTCCGTGCGCACCGACTTCCACGCGAACGGTGTCGAAGAAATGCTCGTGCGTGATCGCGAAACCGAGTCGCTCGAAGCCGGCCGCCAGGGTCACCGCATTGCGGTGCACGCGCTCGGCGATCTGCACGAGGCCATCGGGCCCATGGTACACGGCGTACATGCCGGCCATCACCGACAACAGCACCTGCGCGGTGCACACGTTGCTGGTCGCCTTCTCGCGACGGATGTGCTGTTCACGCGTCTGCAGCGCCATGCGCAGCGCCGGCTTGCCTTCGGTGTCGCGCGACAGGCCGATGATGCGGCCCGGTAGCAAGCGCTTAAATTCATCGCGCGTGGCGAAAAACGCCGCGTGCGGTCCGCCATAGCCCATCGGCACACCGAAACGCTGCGTGTTGCCGACTGCGATATCGGCGCCCCACTCACCGGGCGGTGCCAGGAGACACAGCGCCAGCAGGTCGCTCGCCACCGTGACCAGCGCGCCGGCGGTATGCGCCGCTTCGCATAGACCGCGATAATCCACCACCGCGCCGTCGGTGCCGGGATACTGCAGCAACGCGCCGAACACCGCGTCATTGAATGCGAACGTGCGCGGATCACCGACCTGCACCACGATGCCGCGCGCCAACGCACGCGCTTCGACCACGGCGATCGTTTGCGGATGACAGTCGCTGCCGATCAGGAACACGTTCCGCGTGGCACTGCCGCGCGAGCCGTAGCAGAGCGCCATCGCTTCCGCAGCGGCGGTGCCTTCATCGAGCAACGACGCGTTGGCGATCTCGAGTCCGGTGAGATCGATCACCATCGTCTGATAATTCAGCAACGCTTCGAGGCGGCCCTGCGCAATCTCGGCCTGATACGGCGTATATGCGGTGTACCACGCCGGGTTTTCCATGACGTTGCGCAGAATCACATTCGGCGTGTGCGTGCCGTAGTAACCCATACCGATGAACGACCGGTACACCGCGTTGCGCGACGCGATCGTCTTCAGCGCGCCGAGTACCTCGGCTTCACTGCGCTCGGGACCGGTGTTGAGCGTGCCTCGGAACCGGATGCTTTCCGGAACGACGGCGTCGATGAAGGCGTCAAGGGAGTCATAGCCGAGGGCGGCGAGCATCGCCTGCTGTTCGGCGGCACTCGGACCGATATGGCGCGGAATAAACGAATCGACCGCGACCGGCGCGGACGAGATGGTGCGCGTACCCATGACCATCCTCAAACGGGCCAAGCCCGTGCAAGCGTCGTGAAATCGTTGGGGCCACGAAGGCGCGTTTCGCCCGTGACACCGTAAATTTAATCGACGTGAGCATTTCCCGAGTCGTCCCCCCAATCGCCGCCGCGATGCGTCAGTCCGGACCGCCCGCGATCGGCGCGTCGACGAGCGTGCTCGCACGGCGCTGGACGTTCCTGCGCTCACCCGCATCGGACGGTATCACGAACATGGCCATCGATGCGGCGTTGCTGGACCTAGCCGGCGAGACGACGCGCGCGGTGTGGCGATGCTACGCGTGGGAAATGCCGACTGTTTCGTTCGGGAGAAACGAGCAGACACGCGGCCGATTCTCGGCGGAACGGCTCCGTGAGGCCGGACTGCGCGCCGTGCGTCGTCCCACCGGGGGCCGAGCGCTGCTGCACGCCCGCGAGGTGACATACAGCGTGACCATGCCGCTCGACGAACGGCTGTCGTGGCGCGTGGCATACGCCGCCGTGAACCACGTGCTCCTGCGCGCCCTGCAGGCACTCGGCGTGCCGGCACAGTTGGTCGCCGACCATGAGACCGAGTCGGTGGCGCCGGACGGGCCGGCGTGCTTCGACCGACCGGCCGCTGGGGAGATCACCGTGCACGGAAGGAAGCTCGTGGGCAGTTCGGTCTGGCGGCAAGGCGGCGCCTACCTGCAACACGGCAGCATACTGCTGGCGGACGATCAGGCCCGGCTGGCCGATGCAGCCGACGTGCCGCTGCCACCAACGCCACCGGCCGCGGCGCTGGAGGCCTGCGCGCCGACGCAGGCGCGTTGGCCCGTCGTCGCCGACGCCCTTGCGGCGTCGCTCGCGGCCACGCTGGCGACGGGAAGCATGCCACATCCGGAGGGGAGAATCGCACCGTTCGACCCGCCTCCCGACTTCCCGCAGCGGTTGGCGTCGCATAGCGCCGCGCTCGGTCATGACGACTGGCTCTGGCGCCGATAGTGAGTGTCGGGCATCGTACCCTCGTGTGGTCGCCTCGATGATCGACCAACCCGTCTTTCCCGCAACACCGCCTCACATGCGCCTTTCACGAACCCGTTGGCTGGCTGGTCTTCTCTCGTTGACTCTGGCGGCGTGTCCCGGCACCGATAGGGGGCCTCCGGTTGCCGACGGCGATACCGGCGGCACGATGATCGTGACCGTACCCGCCGAACCGTCCACGCTCTTCCCGCCGCTGATGTCCGGAACGCAGGGCGCGGCCATCGTCGGGGTAATCTTCGATCGACTCGCGGAGATCGGTGACGGACTCGAGACGTACGGGGATCGCGGTTTTCAACCGCGACTGGGCACGTCATGGACCTGGTCCACCGACTCGCTCTCGATCGCCTTCTCGCTCGATTCGCTGGCGCGCTGGCACGATGGAAAGCCGGTGACCGCCGAGGACGTGCGCTACACGTTCCGCGTGTACACCAGCGACTCGCTGGTCGTTGAAGTAAAGTCGCTGCTGGGCAACATCGATTCAGTGTCGGTGCGCGACCCTCGCACCGCTGTCTTCTGGTTCAAGCGACGCATGCCGCGGCAGTTCTACGATGCCACATACCACATGTATGTGTTGCCGGCGCACCTGCTCGACAGCATTCCCATGACGAGACTCGAGAGCGCCACGTTCGGCCGCAATCCCGTCGGCACGGGGCGGTTCCGCTTCGCACGCTGGGAGCCCGGTCAGCGCATTGAAATCATCGCCGACACGGCCAACTCACGCGGTCGTGCGAAGCTGGATCGGGTGATCTGGAGCATCGCGCCCGACTTCGGCGCCTCGACCGTGAAGCTGTTCGCCGGGGAAGCCGATTTCCTCGAGCAACTCCGACCCGAAAATCTGGCGCAGGTCGCGCGTACGCCAACCTTGCGCCTGATCGACAACCGCGCGTTGAGCTACGGCTTCCTGGGCTTCAATCTCCGCGACAGCAAGGACCAGACGCGCCCCAACCCGATGTTTGCCGATCTTCGCGTGCGGCGTGCCATGCACATGGCCGTCGACCGCGAACGATTGGTCCGCAACGTGTTCGATTCGCTGGGCATGGTCGCCCTCGCACCGGCGCCGCGCGCGCTGATCCCCGACACGGCGGCATTCAAACAGCTTCCGTATGATGTCGCGACGGCGCGCGCCTTGCTCGACTCGGCGGGGTGGCGTGACAGCGACAACGACGGCGTGCGCGATAGGAACGGCCTACCGCTCGCCTTCAACATTCTCATCCCCAGCAGCAGCGCATCACGACAGCGGTACGCGGTGCTGTTGCAGGAGCAGTACCGGGCAATCGGCGTGAAGGCGACGCCGCAGGTGCTCGAGAACAACGCGTGGAGCGATGCCGTCGACAATCATGCCTTCGACGCCTACCTCGGTGCGTGGCAGCCAAGCCCAGGGCTGGTTGGATTGACGCAAACGTGGGCGTCGCGCGGAAGCTCCAACGCCGGCCGTTACGACAGTCCCGTGTTCGACGCCCTGCTCGACAGCGCGCTCACGACCTTCGATCCAACGGCAAGCCGCCGGTATTGGGCGCGGGCCTTCCAGCAGATTGACGAGGACGTGCCGGCGGTCTGGTTGTACGAACAGCGCTCGCCGGTCGCGATCCATCGCCGATTCATCACGGCGCCCTTGCGCGCCGATGGCTGGTTCGTCGGCCTCGCCGACTGGCGCGTCGATCCGGCACAGCGCATCGATCGCGATCGCATCGGGTTGGGGACGCCTCCCTGACCACGATCGCCAGTCGCGTGATTCTGCGCGTGCTGCAGAGCGTGGCCGTCGTCTTCTGCGCGGCCACGCTCGCGTTCGTGCTGCTGCATCTCGCGCCAGGCGATGCGGCCACCGCCCTCGGCGAAGGCATTGCACCCGAGACGCGCGCGGCGATCCGCGCGCAATACGGGCTCGATGAGCCACTGGCCACGCAGTACGGCCGATGGCTCTCGACACTGCTTCGCGGTGACCTCGGATATTCGCGCGATCAGCATCGACCCGTGGCCGCTGTGCTGGGCGACGCGCTGCCACGATCGCTCTTCCTCATGGGATGCGCCCTCAGCGTGAGCCTTGTGGGCGGCATGCTGATCGGTGCCTGGCAGGGGGCGCGGGCAGGCTCTCGGCGCGATCGTACCACGTCGACCGCCCTGCTGGTCCTCTATTCGCTGCCCGAGTTCTGGCTGGCGCTCGTGCTGCTCGTCGTGTTCTCGTACCAGCTCGGCTGGCTGCCCGCCACCGGGATCACCAGCGAGACGTACGACTACATGACGCCCGGCGACCAGCTTTGGGATCGGTTGTGCCATCTGGTGTTGCCGCTCGTGTCGCTCTCCTTGGTCGGCGTGTCGGTCTTCGCGCGCTACCAGCGTGATGCCATGCAGGAGAGCATGGCGCAGGCCTTCGTGCGCACGGCGCGGGCGAAAGGACTTCCCGAGGCAGGCGTCCGTCGGCAGGCGTGGCGCAACGCGCTCTTGCCCGTCATTACAGTCACCGGCCTGATGCTGCCAGCGCTGATTACCGGTGCCGTGTTTGTGGAGCGCGTGTTCTCGTGGCCCGGCATGGGCTTCGCCATGATCCGCGCGATCGAAGCGCGCGACTATCAGGTCGTGTCGGCCGGCGTGATTCTGGGCAGCGCCGTCACGGCAGTCGGCGCGGCGCTCGCTGACATCGCACGGGATATCGCCGACCCACGGTTGCGCAGCCAGTGAAGCCTCGCCTCTCACCAGCCGTCGTGCTGATCGTGTTGCTGGTGCTGGTCGTGGCGGCTGGTCCGCTGCTGTCGCCGTACGCCCCGAACGCGCAGCTCGACATCATCGCCCTGCGCAGCCAGGCACCGTCGTTGTCGCATCCGTTCGGCACCGATGCGGTGAGTCGCGATGTGCTCAGTCGCGTGCTCGACGGCGGACGCGTGTCGCTGGCGCTGGCGATCCTCTCCGTCTCGTTGTCGCTCGTGGTCGGCACGCTGTATGGTGCCGTATCCACGCTGGCCGGTGGCGTCGTCGATACCACGATGCGCCGTTTGCTGGACGTGGCCTTGTCCATTCCGCGGCTGCTCGTGCTACTGGCTGTCGGCGCCCTGTGGGGCGCCCTTTCGTTTCCGGCGCTCGTGCTGCTGATCGGCCTCACCGGGTGGTTCGACACCGCGCGGCTCGTTACGGACGAACTGCATGCGCTGAATGGGCGCGAGTTCATCGTGGCCGCTCGCGCGGTGGGGGTTCGCGGGCCCCGCCTTCTGTGGCGGCACCTGCTGCCCCACGTGCTGCCGACGCTCGTGATCAACGCCAGTTTCGGTGTCGCGGGGACGATCGCGCTGGAAGCGGGTCTCAGCTATCTCGGCCTCGGCATCCAAGCACCACAAGCCAGCTGGGGCACGATTCTTCGCGATGGCGCCGGCGTGGTGCAGACTGAATGGTGGCTGTCCCTCTTCCCCGGACTGGCTACCGTCTTCGCCGTTCTCGCCTGCAATGCTGTCGGCGATGCCTTGCGCGAGCGGTTCGCACCGAATCACGTTCCGAGTCCCGACGCTGCACCCGCCCACGTTCCCGGGGTGGCGTCGCCCCCCGCCCTATCCTCTTCCCGTACCGTGCGCCCGTGACGATTTCTGCCACACGCGACTCGACAACCGCGCCCGATCGTCCGTTGCTCGATGTGCATGCGCTACAGATCGCCTTTCCCGCAGGCAACAGCGTGGCGCGCGCGGTCGACGGGGTTTCGTTCACCGTCGCCCGCGGCGAAACGGTCTGCCTGGTCGGTGAATCCGGATGCGGGAAGTCGCTGACGGCGCTGTCACTGCTCCGCTTGGTGCCACCGCCGGGCCGCATCGAGTCGGGAAGCCGGATCATGTTCGATGGCGGCGACGTGCTGACGCTCGATGACGAGCGACTGCGTGACATTCGCGGTCAGCACATGGCCATGATCTTCCAGGAGCCGATGACGGCGCTCAATCCCGTCCTCACGGTTGGTGACCAGATCGCGGAAGTGCTGCGCGTGCACACGAAGCTCTCGCGCCAGGAAACCTGGTCGCGCACGGTAGACATGCTCGCTCAGGTCGGCATCGCCGACGCGGCGGCGCGCGCCAAGCAGTATCCGCATGAACTCTCCGGCGGCATGCGCCAACGCGTGATGATCGCGATGGCCCTCATCATGTCCCCCAAGCTGGTCATCGCCGATGAACCGACGACCGCCCTCGACGTCACGATTCAGGCCCAAATTCTCGAGCTGCTGCGCGATCTGCGCGCGCGCACGGGCATGGCGCTGCTGCTGATCACTCACGATCTGGGCGTCGTGGCCGAAATGGCGTCGCGCGTGATCGTGATGTATGCCGGCCGCGTGGTCGAGGAAGCGAACGTGGAAGATCTGTTCTCGGCGCCGAGCCATCCGTACACCGAGGGACTGCTGGCGGCGATACCAAAGCTAGGGCAGGAAGAAGCGCGCCTGCAGACGATTGCCGGGTCGGTGCCCCCGCCGACCGCGCTGCCCAGTGGCTGTACGTTTCGCGACCGATGTCCGTATGCGTTCGAGCGCTGTGCGACGGAGGAGCCGGCCCTGTTGCAGGTGGGGTCGGCCCATCGGGCGCGCTGCCATCTGATCGAAGAGCCGACACGACGCGCCACACGTCACGAGGTCGTGCGCACATGAGCACCACGCCGCTGCTCGAGGTGCGCAACCTCACCAAGCATTTCCCCATTCGCACGGGCCTGCTCCAGCGCGTCACCGGCGCGGTCAAGGCGGTGGACGGCGTCTCGTTCGATGTGCACGCGGGCGAGACCCTCGCGCTCGTCGGTGAATCGGGGTGCGGCAAGACCACCACCGGCCGCTCAATCCTGCGTCTCATTGAGCCGACGTCGGGCTCCGTGCGCTTCGATGGGACCGATGTGCTGGCACTGCGCGGCGAAACGCTGCGCCGCATGCGACGACGTATGCAGATCATTTTTCAGGATCCCTACGGCTCGCTCAATCCGCGCATGACGGTCGGTGCCGCGATCAAGGAAGGGCTGATCGTGCATGGTCTCGCCGAGGGCAGCGCTGCCGACCGTCGCGTGTCCACCTTGCTCGACGAAGTCGGCCTGCGCCCGGAATATGCGGCGCGCTATCCGCACGAATTCTCCGGCGGCCAGCGTCAGCGTATTGGCATCGCGCGCGCACTGGCCGTCGAACCGTCGTTCATCGTGTGTGACGAACCCGTGTCCGCGCTCGACGTGAGCGTGCAGGCCCAAGTCGTGAACCTGCTGCGCGATCTGCAGCGGGAACGCGGCCTCTCGTACCTCTTCATCGCGCACGATCTCGCCGTCGTCGCGCACATGGCGGATCGCGTGGCCGTGATGTATCTCGGTCGGATCGTGGAACTCGCGCCGCGTCGCACGATCTTCAGCACCCCGCTGATGCCGTACACGCAGGCGCTGCTGTCGGCCGTGCCGGTGCCCGACCCCACCGCCAAGCGCCAGCGCATTCTGCTGCCGGGTGATCCGCCGTCGCCGGCGAATCCGCCGAGCGGCTGCGTCTTTCATCCGCGGTGTCCGAATCCGCGCAAGGATGCGGAGTGCACGCGCGTCGTCCCGCCGCTCGAAGAGAAATCACCCGGGCACTTCGTGGCCTGTATCAAGCAGCCGCTTCTCCACCTTTCATCCAACGCGTCGTGACGCCTTCATCACACCCTTCGCAGGACCGCGCGTTCTTCGGTCATCCGCGCGGCCTCGGTCTGCTCTTCATGACCGAGATGTGGGAGCGCTTCTCTTTCTACGGACTGCGCCCGCTGTTGGTGTTGTTCATGGCAGCGGCACTCGCCGACGGCGGCTTCGGCTTCGATCGTCCCGCAGCGTCGGCCATCGTCGGCATCTATGCCGCGTCGGTGTATCTCGCGTCGCTACCCGGTGGCTGGATCGCCGACCGTTGGCTTGGGCTCCGTCGCTCGATCCTGATCGGGGCGATGCTGATCACGTCGGGACACCTGTCCATTGGTATCTCGGGCCTGGCCGGAGCGGGCGTGGGCAAGATTTTCTTCTTCCTCGGCCTCGTGCTGATCGTGCTCGGCACCGGACTGCTCAAGCCGAACATTTCGGCCATCGTCGGTGATCTCTACCCCGAAGGCGGCGCGCGTCGTGATGCCGGCTTCTCGATCTTCTACATGGGTATCAACACGGGCGCCTTCATCGGGCAGCTGGTCACAGGCTATCTCGGTGAGCGGGTCAGCTGGCACTGGGGCTTCGGCGCAGCTGGCGTCGGCATGCTTTGCGGCTTGCTCATGTTCTGGCTCAAGGCGAAAGACATGCTCGGCAGCCTCGGGCAGGACATCGTGCGTGATCCCAATCCCGACGTACAGGCGAAGCGCGAAGCGCGGGTAAAAGTCCTCACGTTCAGCGGACTCTCGGTGCTGTTGAGCGTGTTCGTGCTCGCCGCGTCCGGCAGGATCACGCTCGATCCACAAGCGATCGGCGGCGCGATGACGTTCGTCCTCGTTGGTATCGCCGTTGCGTTCTTCGGCTTCCTGTTCGCGTTCGGCGGGCTCACGCGCGATGAAAAACTGCGCTCCGGCGTGATCTTCGTGCTATTCGCGTTTGCCGCGATCTTCTGGGCCGCGTTCGAACAGGCGCCGACCTCGCTACAGCTGTTCGCCAACGACTTTACGGACCGCAATCTCTTCGGCTTCGAGATTCCCGCCACGTGGTTTCAGTCGGTGAACTCGGCGTTCATCATCCTCTTTTCGCCGGTATTCGCCGCGCTCTGGATCATGCTGGCGAAGCGCAACATCGACCTGTCGAGTCCGGCCAAGTTCGCGCTCGGTCTCGCGCTGGCCGGTGTCGGCTTTCTCGTCATGGTGTTCGCCGCCAACCGCGTCGTCGCCAGCGGTGGATCGGTGCTCGTGTCGCCGTGGTGGCTCATCATCAGTTACATGTTCCAGACCTTGGGCGAGCTGTTCGTGAGCCCGGTTGGTCTGTCATCGATGACGAAACTGGCCCCGCGACGCTATGTCGGACAGATGATGGGCATCTGGTTCCTGGCCACGTCGGTTGGGAATCTGGTCGCCGGCCTCGTGGGCGGACACGTCGATCCCACGAAGCTCGACCAGACGCCGCTCGTGTTCACCGGCACCGCCATCGCGCTCTTCGGCGCCACCGTGATTCTGGCGTTGATGATCGTGCCGATTCGCCGCCTGATGGCCACGGCGAAATAACCACGAGTAACGGCGAGTGCTTACGGCCAGGTGAAGAGGCTGGACGGGGCGGTACGCTCGCGTCCAGCCTGCACATCGCGCGGCTCGTTCCAGAACACACGCGAACGGTCGACACTGGAGAAGCGCACTTCGAATCGACGCTGCGGATCGGCGCTGATCGGCAGCGCGAAGTCCACGCGCCACAGTCGCCGCGAACGCGGCGGCACCGCGGCCAGCACCGACACGCCAACCGCCCCGCGCCATGGCGTCGAGAGGGAGTACGGCACCGACGGATCCGCCCACAGTCGACCGGCTTCGGCAAATCCGGCGAAGCCCACATCGGCCACATTCAGCCGGGTGGGCACCACCAGACGCTGCTCGGCGCGCAAGACCAGACGACGTGCGCCGGCTTGACGCGACGCCCGGTGGCCCATGATGCCGCCCTCGCGATCGGCGAGCGACAGCTGGAAGGGCACGCGCATGTCGCGACCGGCGCTCCACTCCGTCTCCACGACGGAGGTCTGTCGCACGGCCGGACGGAAGTACCAGGCGAGCCGTCCGCTCGTGACAAAGTTGTCCCACGCCTTGGCGTCGCGATCGTACCGCGCCTCGGTGACCGCCTGCAGACCGACGAAGCTGCGCGTGCCGCCGAATCCGCCATACAGATTGGCCGCCACGAAATGATCGCGATCGCGGGCCTGCCGCACGACGATCGAACGACCGGCGACGAGTCCGAGTTGCATACCGACGCGAACGTCCTGCGCGCCGGTGAGGGCGTCGAAGCCTTGCACCTGCACGAACCGAATCGCACGCACGCCCAGCAGCGCGTTGGCGCGCACGACGCGCTGCGGCCGGAAGGTCGGCACCGCGACGGCGGTCGTATCCGCGATAACACCGTCGCGCGTGAGCAATAACGACTGTTCGTCGGTGCGCTGCACTTCGCGCGTGAGCGATGCCCCGAGCAGTTTGAGTCGACCGACCGGACCGAGACGCGAAACGGCGCCGACGTTCGCGAATTCGCGACGCACCGTCAGGGCATTGCGCGGCAGATCGCCGCGCCGGAACTCCATCGGTTCACGCGTGCCACCCAGGCCGCCAATCCACGCGTACCGCTGCAGGTCGGTGTAGTATGGCCGGACCAGCTCGAGCCGCATGTCCTGTCCGAACCGATTGCGCTGGGCGGAGAACCGAAATTCGTTTCGCCCGCGTCCGAAGGCGTAGTTCGCGAGGTCGACACCCAACAGATCGTTGTACGCGCGGCCGTCGCGCCAGTTGATCGCCGCCAGCGTGGCCGATCCGCCAAGGTTCGAGTCACCGAAGCGCATGCCGCGCACCAGCGGCGATTTCGATTGCAGCGTCGGCTCGAAGACCAGGCTGAAGTCGTCACGGGTCTCGACTTCGAGCCGCACACCACCGGCCTCGTCGTCGAACACCCGGATGCGGGCATCCACCAGAAAGGGCTGCGCACGCAGAATGCGCTCCGACTCGGCGCGGCGGATCTGATTGCACGCATCGCCCACTTTCATCAGCAGGAAGCGGCGCACCACGTCGTCGCGTGTGTTCGCATGCGTCCGCCGGACGGTTCGGCGCACCCACTCGAGACGCGTTGGCAGACGGTCCGTGAACGGAGGCTGCGTAATGACGATGATGTCGCTGATCGGCTGCCCCGCGCACCCCGTCACCGGCAAGCGGCCGCGACTCGAGACCGGCGGCTGCTTTTGTCCGTTGGCGCGCACCTCCTGAGCCGCCGCGGCGCACCACGGCAGAGCAGCGGCCAACAAGACCCCGGATATCACACGGCGGTGGGTCACTTGCCCATTCGGCGCTTGAGGTCCGCCAATCGCTGCTCGGCGTCTGCCTCGCGCTCGGCGCGCGTGCGACGAACTGGTGAGAGCAGGGGGTCCGTCATCGGGTCCGTCATCGAGTCGTCCAACGCGCTGTCTCCGTCCACCGTGCCGCCGTGTTCGAGAGACGACTCGGCCGGGATGTCGTCCGACGCCATCGGTTCCTCGGCCGCGGCCGTGTTCGACCGCGCACCGGGAGCGACACCGGACAGAATCATGCGCAGTTCCCCCGCCATGTCTTCGTAGTCGCGCTCAGCGAGGGAGAGTTCGTGTTGCTGCACCATCTGTTTGGTCTCGAGCATCGAGACGCGTTCTTGATGCTGCACCGCAAAGCGCTCGGCGATCGCGACCGTTTCCTCATCGTTGATCTGCGCGGCCAATCCCTGTCGGCGGCGCACCGTGTCGAGTTCCGCGCGCTCCGAGGCCAGACGCGTATTCGTCGTCGCGAGCGACGCACGAAGGTCGTTGAGCCCCAGCTTCGCGTGCACAAGCGCGTCGCGCATGGCCTGCGTTGCCGTGCGGCGTTCATCTGGATCAAGGCGCGTGGAAAATCCGCGCAAGGCGTCGCGTAGCGGTTCGAACATGGGCGGGAAGGAGATCGGGGAAACTACCCGTCGTGCGCCCGAAGGATAATCGGGGCTAGCTGGAAGCCCGCCACCGCGTGTCGTCGCGCACCTGGCGCATCAGACGTTCGGGCGTGTGCACGTTGGGAAACAGCAAGCGGTCGCTCACGCGGTTCAGCGCCACCCGCAACCGAGGAAATCGCTCGGCCGCCGCGGCGAAGAGTGGGGTCAGACCATGCTCACCCGCCAGCCGATGGTCGGCGGCAAGCCGAAAGCCCCGCTGTCCCATCGTTTCGAAATACCCCAGATCAGGTCCGCCTCGACGCCAACGCCGCTGTTCGATGTGATCGGGAAAGAGCCCGCTCAGCCACAACGCATAGTTGCCCAGATGCGCTCGGGCCAGGAAGCTCCTCGACGCGTCGCCGCTCTCGAGATCGTCGCCGAGCGAAGCGAGCGTGTCGTACGTCGCGTCGTCGTGCTCGGCGATCTGCCGTGCCCGCTGCCGCAGCCCGAAGTGAAGCAGGATTGAGGCCACGTAGTCGGCGATCGGGCGATCCTCTTCGCCGGCCGTGCGCAGCGCGTGCCGAACCAGCACGTAGGTGAAGAGTGGCCACGAGGCGTGGGCACCCTGCCGCGCGCCCAGGAGCCCCTCCAGCAGCCGCGGATCGTCCAGGAGCGCATCCAGTCCTTCATCGAGCAGTTTGGCCTCGGCGTCGTCCTGGGCGCGGCCGGAACCACGCGAAACGAGCCGAACCACCAGTTGAGCATCTTCGCGTCCAAGCCGAGCGCGTGTGTTCGCGAGAATCATGGCGCATCCTCCTTGATTTCACGTACCCCGATCTCCTCTCGCCGGAAACGCTCCGCCGGAGGCCTCTCTCTGTTATTATCGGACGCACACCAGTACGCCAGCGTTTTTTCGGCTGGCTCGCGCGTCCCGTTACCGGCTCCTGTGCTCTACCTCGCCATTCCCGCACACAATGAGGTCGCCACCATCGGCGTCCTGCTTTGGCGGATCCGCACCGTGCTCGCTGAGTTTCCTCGCGAGTACGAGGTCGTCGTGTACGATGATGCGAGCTCCGACGAAACGGCGGAGGTGGCGGAGCAGTACGCGCACGCGATGCCCGTCACCGTGCTCCGCGGGACGGCGCACGTGGGATATGCCGGCGCTCTCGACGCGCTGATCCGGCATGTCTCCGCGCAGACGCGCTATCCGCGTCGCGACGCCATGCTGCTCGTGCAGGGTGACTTCACCGATCCGCCGGGCATCGTGCCCGAGTTCGCGCGTCGCTTCGAAGGCGGTGCCGACCTCGTGGTCGGCGAGCGGATGGTCGTGGCTGACGCGCCGGTGCCGGTTCGCCGGTTGTTCAAGGCGGCGCATTGGGCCATGCGCCTATTCGTGCGCGTCGACGGCGTGAATGACCTCACGGCCTCGATGCGCCTGATCCGGATTTCCGCGCTGCGTGATCTCGTACGCCAGGCTGGCTCCGAGCCGATCTGCGTCGGTGATTCGTGGACGGCGAACGCCGATCTGCTGCTCAAACTGGTGCCGCTGGCCCGTCGGGTGGAGTCCGTCCCGATGGAGCCGACCTACGGCGTGCGCATGCGCGATACGCGCCGCGTGGCAATGCGTGATGCCCTCGCCGCCCTCAAATGGGCCTGGGGAGCGCGCGGCCGACGTGCCGTGGCCGGATCGGCCGCCGACGCCGCAGGAGACGCGGAACGCCGTCCACCGCGCGGAGTCGCGGCCGCCGGCAAGCGCCGCGAAGAAACAGAACTCTCGGTCGAAAAGCTGCGTGAGCGTGTGCGTGACCGGCCGCGTATCGAGGACGAAGAGTCCTTCAACGGTCGGCGCGAAGGGCGGCGGCGCGAGCGTGAACGAGCGAAGGGCGAGCGTCCCGTCGACGAGCCGAGCGAGGCGCCCTCTGGTATTGTCGCGCAGCGCGACGTGGAGAGCGACGTGGACCGCGTGGTGGAGCGCGCAGCGGAAAAGCCGGCCACTGAATCCCGGCCGCTGCGCGCCGAGCGTCCGGAGCGCCCAAAGCGCCCACGTGCCGAGACCAACGACGGCGAGGCCAAGCCAGCGCGCCCCGAGCGCCTGCCGCGTGGTGAGCGTCCGGCGAAGAGCAGTGCGCCGCGTCCACCTCGACGCGGACGCGAGGAATCGCGATCGCCGTTCAGCGATCCATCGGTTGAGCTCGAGGATCCGTTCGCGGCTCCGTCGGCAAAGCGCGATGGACCCGAGCGTGCGCTCGAACGTGCGCTCGGCCCTGTGGATGCCATCGAGCCGTCGCCGGACGCGCGTGATGATGAGAGTGGTGACGACGCCGACACGGGCGACGGTGATGCCTTCGAGGCTGGCGACGGTGCTGGCGGAATCGAGGGAGACGAAAGTGCCGCGCCGCGCAAGAAGCGCCGGCGCAACCGTCGTTCACGTCGCGGCCGTACCAAGAAGGACGGCACGGCAGATGATGGCGCGTCCGAGGAAGGCGCCGAAGCCGACGCCGACTCGTCGAGCGCGTCCCCCCCGGGTGACATCGACTCGGACCTTCCCGTGGCAGGCGCTCCGCCCCGTTCGCGCACTCGTGCGCCGAAAGCAGACACGGAAGACGGCGACAGCTACAGCGACGGCGATGCCGGCGATGGCGACGAGGCACTGGCCGACGGGGACGAATCGGATCTCGATAGCGCGGCGCGCGCGCGGCGGCGTGGACGCCGCGGACGGCGCGGCGGTGCGCGACGGTCGCGCGGACGGCGCGACAAGGACGGCGGGGACGGCGGCGAGCCGGAGAGCGGCAGCGCGGGCTCGGAAGGCTGAGAGCTGGAAGCGCTCGAAACCCAGAGCTCAGAGCTGAGAGCGAAGACAATCAGGCTCAGGGATCAGACTTGGTATAGTGCTCAGAATTCAGCAACGACAGTTCCCAGTGTCGCGTGGCGGTGAGCCGATAGCCATCAAACCCCTCGAAACTGTGCACTCCAGTTGCTGAACGCTGAACACGATAAAAAGTCTCAAGCCAGAACTCAGGACACTGAGAACTGAGTACTGGGCCTACCCCCGGATCGCGCGTTCGATGCGCTCCGCCGTGGCCGGGCTGATCACCCGGATCACGAAATACATCACGGCACCGATCAGGACGACCCGGATCGCGAAGCCCAGCAGCATGAACAGGAGCCCGACCAGCGGCCCCAGCAGCCCGAAGACCAACTTCAGGGCGACCAGGCCAAGCATGGCGATCAGGCCGACGGTAAACAGGGTACGGAGCATGGTCTGCCTCAGGTCAGAGTGGGGTTTCTTCCATGTACGGTAGCCATCCCGCAAAGTTTCCGCACCTTGGGATTCCGTCTATTTCTGACTTGATGGTTACTCAAGGTTTGCCGATCCCGTGCACCGGGCTACCTTCCCCAGACCACGTCCCGGACCACCCCGGGCCTTTCCCAGCAGAATATGGCCGAGCAGTTGGTTCAGATCATGGGACGCCACCGCCGCGAAGCGCTTCCCGAGCGCAAGCCGTCGTGGCTCAAGGTGAAGGCCCCAGGGGGCGCGAACTATGTGCGCCTCAAGCAGATGATGCAGGAACTCGATCTCCACACCGTCTGCCAGGAAGCCCATTGCCCCAACATTGGCGAGTGCTGGGAGCACGGCACCGCCACGTTCATGATCCTTGGTGACGTCTGTACGCGCAACTGCGCCTACTGCGCCGTGTCCCACGGACGTCCACCGAAGTACGACATCGAGGAGCCGTCGCGTGTCGGGCAGGCGATCGCCGAACTGAATCTGCGGCATGCCGTCATCACCTCGGTCGACCGCGACGATCTCCCCGACTTCGGCGCGTTCATCTTCGCCGAGACGATTCGTCAGATCCATGAGCGCCTGCCCGGCTGCTCAATCGAAGTGCTGGTGCCCGATTTTCAGGGCAACGAAGACTCGATCCGCACCGTGCTCGAGGCGCGACCCGACATCTACAATCACAATACGGAAACGGTGCCGCGCTTGTACAAGAAGGCGCGCCCCGGCGGTCGCTACGAGCGGCTGCTGGAAATTTTCCGGATCGCCAAGCGCATCGCCCCCGATATCCCCACCAAGACCGGCATCATTCTGGGTCTTGGCGAGACGAACGAAGAAGTCGTCGAGGTCATGAAGGAGCTTCGTTCCGTCGACGTCGACATTCTCACGCTCGGCCAGTACCTCCGCCCCTCCGACGGCCACATCGCGCTCGATCGCTATGTCACGCCCGAGGAGTTCCGCGAACTGTACCTGGTCGGGATGCAACTCGGCTTCAAGCATGTCGAAAGCGGCCCGCTCGTGCGGTCCAGTTACCACGCGTGGGAGCAGGTGCAGGCCGCCGGCGTCTGACCGGACGAGCGCCACTCGACCTCGTATTTCACACTCGAACACTCCCCATGTCGACCGCGAAAACCCGCAAGAAGGGCGAGCCTGTGCGCGCCGATGCCAAGGCGACGGCCCATGCATCGGAGGACACGTCGGCCGCCACGAATCGTGAGCTGCTTTATTCGATGCTGTTGCAGCGTCGTTTCGAGGAGCGCGTCGCCGAAATGTATGCTATCGGTCGTATCGGCGGCTTCTGCCATCTCTACATTGGACAGGAAGCCATCTCCACCGGCGTGATCTCGCTGCTGCGCGCCGACGACTACATCATCACGACGTACCGCGATCACGGACAGGCGCTGGCCCGCGGCATGACACCGCGCGCCGCGATGGCGGAGTTGTTCGGACGACAGGACGGCTGCGCGAAAGGCAAGGGCGGCTCGATGCACATGTTCGACAAGCAGCTCGGCTTCCTCGGCGGACATGGCATTGTCGGCGGTCACATCCCGATCGCCGCCGGCGTTGGTTTCGCCATCAAGTACCGTGGCGGCGATCAGGTCATTGTGTGTTTCATGGGTGAAGCCGCGGTGAACAACGGTGCGTTCCACGAAGCGCTGAACATGGCCGCACTCTGGAAGCTGCCGTGCCTGTTCATCATCGAGAACAACCGCTACGGCATGGGCACCGCGCTCGAGCGCGCCTCGGCCATTCACGACATCTATAAGCGCGGCGCGTCGTACGACATGCCGCGTGATGTGGTCGACGGGCAGGATGTGCACGCCGTGCGCAAAGCCACCGAAGAAGCAATCGAGCGTGCGCGTACCGACGGGACGCCGACGCTGCTCGAAATCCGCACGTACCGTTTCATGGGCCACTCGATGTCCGACGCGGTCAGCGGTACGTATCGCACGAAGGAAGAGCTGGAGCAGTACCTCAAGCGCGACCCCATCGCCCTGCACCGCCAGCGCATGGAAGAGGCGGGTGAGATCTCGCCAGCCGACGTGGCGGCGATGGACGAAGAGATCAAGAAGATCGTGCAGGACAGCATCGACTTTGCTGAGCAGAGCCCGGAGTTGCCGCTCGAGGCGCTCATGGAAGACATCCTCGTCGAAACCACGAGCTGAGAGCCCAACGACCATGGCCGTGATCACGTACCGCGATGCGCTCAACATGGCGCTCCGCGAAGAAATGCACCGCGACGACCGCGTCTTCCTCATGGGTGAGGAAGTCGCGGTCTACCAGGGCGCGTATAAAGTCTCGAAGGGGCTGCTGCAGGAATTCGGCGAGATGCGTGTCGTCGACACGCCAATTACCGAACTCGGCTTCGCCGGCGTCGGTGTCGGCGCCGCGATGGCCGGCCTGCGTCCCATCATCGAGTTCATGACGTGGAATTTCGCGCTGCTGGCGCTCGACCAGGTGGTCAACGCCGCCGCGAAGATGCTGTACATGTCGGGCGGTCAGTTCCCGATGCCAATGGTATTCCGTGGCCCGAACGGCGCGGCGCTGCAACTTGGGGCGCAGCACTCGCAGGCGTGGGAATCGTGGCTGGCGCACATCCCGGGCCTCAAGGTCGTGGCGCCCGCCACGCCGTACGATGCGAAGGGACTGCTCAAGGCGGCCATCCGCGATGACAACCCGGTGTGCTTCCTCGAAGGCGAGATGCTGTACAACACGAAGGGCGAAGTGCCCGACGATGATTACATCGTGCCGATCGGCAAGGCGGAGCTCAAGCGTGAAGGCGAGCACGTCACGCTGGTCTCGCATGGCAAGATGGTGCTGGTGGCCCTTCAGGCCGCCGATCAGATGGCGAAGGAGGGCATTACCTGCGACGTCGTCGATCTGCGCACGATCCGCCCGATGGATGTCGACGCCATCACCGCGTCGGTGAAGAAGACCAGCCGGTGCGTCGTCGTGGAGGAAGGTTGGGAAGTGTGCGGCGTGGGCGCGCAGGTCGTGGACTACGTCCAGCGCCATTGCTTCGACTACCTCGATGCCCCGGTGCTCCGCGTGCATCAGGCCGATGCGCCGATGCCGTATACCAAGAGTCTCGAAAAGGCCGCCAAGCCCGACTTGCCGAAGACGATCGCGGCAATCCGACAGGTTCTCTACCTCGACTGACCCAGCGATCATGGCAACGAAAGTGATGATGGAGGCGCTTTCTCCCACGATGGAGGAAGGACGCCTCGTGAAGTGGGTGAAGAACGTCGGTGACGCCGTAAAGACCGGCGACACGATCGGTGAAGTCGAAACCGACAAGGCGATCATGGAACTCGTGGC
Organism: Gemmatimonas sp.; assembly: GCF_031426495.1. Classification (NCBI taxonomy): domain Bacteria; kingdom Pseudomonadati; phylum Gemmatimonadota; class Gemmatimonadia; order Gemmatimonadales; family Gemmatimonadaceae; genus Gemmatimonas; species Gemmatimonas sp. The sequence continues at coordinate 95,728 of NZ_JANPLK010000027.1, forward strand.
GCGCGGCGACGGCGTGCTGCGCGCGCAGTTGATCACCGAAGGCACCACGGCCGCCGTCGGCGCGGTGATCGGTGTGATCGCCGCGGCCGACGAAGACATCGCGTCGCTCACCGGCGCCGCGGCGTCGGCGCCGGCTGCTGAAGCGCCTCCTGCTGCACCCGCTGCTGCACCCGCTGCTGCACCCGTGGCCGCACCCGCTGCGGCACCCGTGGCCGTCGACGCAGCGGCGCCGTCGGGCCCCGTGCGTTCGTCGCCGCTCGCGCGGCGCATGGCCGCCGAAAAGGGCGTGAACATCGGGGCCATCCACGGTAGTGGACCGGGTGGCCGCGTGATTCGCCGCGACATCGAAGGCGCGGCCGCCGCGGCACCAGTCGGAACCGCGGCCACGCCCGCCGCCGCCGCGCCCGCCGTGGCACCAGTCGCCACCGCGTCTTCCAAGGCCGCGCCAACGGCCGTCGCCACGGCCATGCAGATCGACGGCGAGTTCAAGGACGTGGCGCTCACGCAGATGCGCAAGACGATTGCGCGTCGCCTGAGCGAGTCCATCGGTCCCGTGCCGACGTTCTACCTCACGTCGGAAATCGACATGACGAAGGTGGGACAGCTGCGCGAGCAGATGGTGGCGAACGGCGATCAGTACAAAGTGTCCGTCAACGACATCATCATCAAAGCCGTCGCCATCGCGCTCACCCGGCACCCCGAGTGCAATGCACACTGGATGACGGATCACATCCGCTACTTCAGCGCCGCGCATGTCGGTATGGCCGTCGCCACCGACGATGGGCTGATCGTGCCCGTGATTCGCGACGCGCAGCTCAAGGGGCTCGGACAGATCGGCAAGGAAGCGCGCGAGCTGGCGAAAAAGGCACGTGAGCGGAAGCTGCAGCCGGCCGAGTTCACCGGCGGCACGTTCTCCGTGTCCAACCTCGGCATGTTCGGCATCGATCAGTTCACCGCCATCATCAATCCACCTGAGGCGGCGATCCTGGCCGTCGGAGCGACGGAGACAAAGCCGGTGTGGGAGAACGGCCAGTTCGTGCCGCGGCAGCGTATGCGCGTCACGCTCAGCTGCGATCACCGCGTGATCGATGGCGCGGTCGGCGCCAAATTCCTGCAGACGCTGCGCGGTCTGCTCGAAGCGCCGATGATGATGCTCTTCTAGCCGTGACGTCGCACGATTCGCATTTTCCAGAATCCAGACCGTTTCGACACCGCCGCTAGCGTCACAACCAGTACCGGAACGCACCAATCGCCTCGCGCGGTTGGTGCGTTCGGCGTTGTCAATCGTCCTTGACGCAGCCCTCAACGCCCAGTCAATGCGACGATTCTCCACGCGCTTAGCGCTTCTCTGTGTCCTGTCAGTGCTCTCGGCCTGCTCCGGCGGCGATTCGCCCGCCGGACCGACCGCGCCCCCGCCGCCACCTACCCCGGCACCGATTCCGCCGGGTGTGTTGAGCCTCGTCGTGGCGGGCCTACCGACCGGCACCAACGCCGATATCACCGTGGCCGGCGCCGGGTTCACACGCGCCGCGTCCGGCACCGTGAGTTGGGTCGATATCCCGGCCGGTCAGCATACGATCACCGTGCGTCCCGTGCGTGCGGTCGATGGGACGTATACCGCCACGCCGTCTGCGTTCATCGTGACCGTGGTGAGCGGGTCCACATCAACGGCCGCCACGATCACCTACGCGCCCCTGCCCACCGCACTCGACCTCGCCATCGCCGGCGTGCCGGGAGGCGTGGATGCGCCGGTTACCGTGTCGGCGCCGGGGGGCGGCGATATCGCCGTAACGTCCTCGCGCCTGCTGACCAACGCCAACACCGGCCGCTGGAAAGTCGCGGCCGGCACGCTGCTCTCGGGCGGATTCCGCTATGCGGCGTCGCCCGCCGCCATCGATACGCTCGTGCTGTACGGCGACACCGCGCGCGTGACGGTGCGCTACAACGTGTCCAGTGGTGCGCTGGCGGTGGCGCTCACCGGTCTCCCATCTGCCTTGGCTGGCGCCGTGCAGGTAACGGGTCCGGAGGGCTTCCGTCGGGCGCTCACCGCCACGGCCACGCTGACCGAGCTCACCCCTGGTGCCTATCAGGTGGTTGCGTCGGCCGTCAGCGCTGGCGGCATCAGCTACCGCCCCGCCGCCGATACCGTGAACGTCACCGTGAGTGCCTCGCTGATCGCCGCGCCAGCGACCGTCGTGTACGCCGCCCAGGTCGGTCGCGTGGTCATCACGACCAGCGGCCTCCCTGCCGACGCGGCGCCAGCGTTGACCCTGACTGGCAGCACCGTCGCGCGGGCCCTCAGCGGCCCCGCCACGCTCGATTCGTTGCCCGTGGGCAGCTACGCCCTGTCCGCCGGTCTGCTCACGGTGGCGGGCGTGCGCTACATGCCGGTCACGGCCACCCAGAATCTCGCGGTCACCACCGGCAATACGACCACAGTCAACGTGCCCTTCATCGTGGTGCCCACGGTCGTCGAGGTTCCTGTGTCGGGGTTGCCGAACGGCACCGCCGCCAACATTTCACTCACGGCGCCGAACGGGGACGTTTCGCCGGTCACGGCGACCACCCGTATCAGCCCCGCGGCCTCCGGACGTTGGCGGCTCACGGCCGGCAGCGTCACGAGCGGCGGCGCGAGCTATCTGCCCACGCCGACGTCGCGCGACACGTCCGTGACTGCGGGTGACACACTCCGACTTCCGGTGCAGTACACGATCACGTCCGGCTCGATCGCGGTGGTCGTGGGCGGTCTCCCGGGTGGAGCCGCCGGCAGCGTCACCGTGACCGGACCGGGCGGCTACTCGCAAAACGTGACCGGTACGACGACGCTGACCCTGCTCACGCCGGGCAGCTACACCGTGTCCGCCGCCAACGTATCGGCGGCTGGCACCACCTACGTGCCGACGCCCACCTCGCAGTCGGTTGCCGTGGTGGCCTCGCTGGTTGCCGCGCCGGCCACGGTGTCGTATGCGTTGGCCACCGGCGCCGTCACTATTTCCACCAGTGGCATGCCGGGCGGGGTCACCCCCACATTCTCGCTCACCGGTACGGGCGCACCGCGATCAGCCAGCGGCACCGGAACGGTTTCGTCGCTTGAAGTCGGAAGCTGGACGATCACCGCCAACACGATCGTGAGCGGTGCCACGACGTACACGCCAGCGCCGTCCTCGCAAAGTGTGTCGATCACACCGAACGGCACGGCGACCGCCAGCTTCGCGTATACGGCAACGGTGGCGACGAATTACGCCATCACCAACGTCTACCTCACGCAAGCGATTCAGAGGCTCGACAACTCGGTCACGTTGGTCGCCGGTCGCGACGCGCTGCTGCGCGTATTCGTGCAGGCCAATGCCGCCAACACCGCGCGCCCCGATGTGCGCGTGCGCATCTACGACGGCGTCTCGTTACTGCAGACCACCACGGTCACGGCCCCTGAAACCAGCGTTCGCACCGCCATCGCCGAAGGCACGCTGACGTCCACCTGGAACGTTCTCGTGCCTGGGGCAAGCATCCGCACGACCACGCGCGTACTTGTCGATCTCGACCCGACGTTGGCGATCACCGATGCCGACCGCAGCGACAACACGTGGCCGACCAATGGCACGCCGCAGAGCGTCAGCGTGAACACGGTGCCGACCTTCAACGTGCGCTTCGTGCCGATCGTCGTCGGCGCGCTCACCGGCAACGTGACCGCGGGCAACAGGGCGTCGTTCCTGTCGTCGGTGTCGCGTATGTTCCCGCTCGGCACCGTGTCCTCTGATGTGCGCGCGCCATTCACCTCCAGCGCCACGGAAATCCAAAGCAACGACGGCAATAACCAGTGGCTCACCGTGCTGAGTGAGATCAACGCCTTGCGTACCACCGACGGCGCGCCGAACACCATGCACTATTACGGCGTGCTCAAGGTGTCGTATACCAGCGGCATCGCCGGCTATGGCTACGTGCCCGGACGCGCCGCGATCGGCTGGGATTATCTGCCCAGCGGAGATCGTGTGGCCGCGCACGAGTGGGGGCACAACTTCTCGAGACAGCATGCGCCTTGTAGCACATCGGGAGACACCAGCTATCCCTACGCGGGCGGTGTGATCAACTTCTGGGGTTGGAACAGCTTGTCGAACACGCTGGTGTCGCCCACTTGGACCGATGTGATGGGCTATTGCGGCAATCAGTGGATCAGCGACTACAACTGGGCGGCCGTGATGCAGTACCGCAGCACCTCCGGCGGCGTCTCGTCTGCCGACGCGCCTGGTGAGGGATTGCTGGTGTGGGGACGCGTGGTGAACGGACAGATCCGGCTCGAACCGGCATTTCGGGTGAACGCCCCGGCCACTGCCGGGACCACGTCGGCGTCGCATCGTCTCGAGCTGCTCGATGCCGATGGCACGGCGCTGCTCGATACGCCAGTCGACGCGCAGCGCGTGGACCATGCGACCGCATCCGACGAACGGCAGTTCGCCGTGATCGTGCCGTGGAGCAGCGCGCTCGAGGCGAGACTGGCCTCGATCAGGGTGCGCGACGCTCGTTCCCCCTTGTCAGCCGTATCGCGCAAGAGCGCCCGGGTGACGGCGCCCGGGAGCGGCGGCACCGGCGGCACGCAAATCGCCCCTTTGCTCCAGGCTCAGGTGGATCGCACCGCCGAGGGCCGGGCGCGTGTCACGTGGAACAGCTCGGCCTATCCTATGGCCATGGTGCGTGACGCGTCGACGGGCGCGTTGATGGGCTTCGTGCGGCGCTCCGGCGACGCGGTCGTGACCGGCGGTCGGGCGGTCGAGGTGGTGTTCTCCGACGGAGTGCGCACAGTTCGCCGGTAGCGTGTGTTTTCCGCTACTTTTCCTGTGCTCTCCCTAGAACACGTCTATCCCCGACTATCATGGCTTTGTTCGACGTCATCATTCTTGGCGGCGGTCCCGCCGGCTACGTCTGCGCCATCCGCTGTGCCCAGCTGGGCATGCAGGTGGCCGTTATCGAACGTGAAGCACTCGGCGGCACCTGTGTGCTGTGGGGCTGCATTCCGGCCAAATCGCTGCTCGAAAGCGCCGGCCTCGCGGTAAAACTCGGCAAGGCGGCCGAACACGGCATCACCATCGACGGCATCACGCTCGACTTCGGTCCGGCGATGAAGCGCTCACGCAGCATCAGCGCTCAGAACTCCAAGGGCGTCGAGTTCCTGTTCAAGAAATACAAGGTGCAGTGGATCCGCGGTGAAGGCGTCATCGAGAAGGCCAAAAAGGTGAGCGTGACGCTGGCCGACGGAAAGAAGGAGACCCACGAGGCCAAGAAGGCCGTCGTGATCGCTACCGGATCACGCGTGAAGGGGCTGCCGCAGGCCGGTCTCGAACTCGACAAGAACGTCGTGCTGTCCAGCGATGATGTGCTCGTGGCGGAGAAGGCTCCGGCATCGATGGTGGTGGTGGGTGCTGGTGCGGTCGGCGTGGAGTTCGCCGATGTGTTCGCTGCCTTCGGTACGAAGGTCACGATGGTCGAAGTCGCCCCCACGATTCTTCCGATCGAAGACGCCGATTGCAGCGCTGAGCTGGCGAAGGCGTTCAAGAAGCGGAAGATCGAGGTGCTCACCGGCGCCAAGCTCACCAGCACCAAGGTCACCAAGACCGGCGCCACGCTAGTGGTCGAAGCGGGCGGCAGCACGCACACGCTGGAAGTCGAGAAGGTGCTCGTGGCGGCCGGTCGCGCGCCGAACGTCGAGAAGATCGGTCTCGAGACGGTCGGTATCGCGAAGTCGGAGCGCGGCTTCGTGAAGATCAACGCGAAGTTCGAGACCAACGTGGCAGGCTATTACGCCATCGGTGACGTCGCTGGCAATCAGATGCTGGCTCATAAGGGCTCACGCGAAGGGCACGTGCTGGCCGATCTGCTGGGCGGCGAGCATCCGCATCTCGTGAATTACAACAACATTCCGAGCTGCACCTACTGTCATCCGGAAGTCGCCAGCATCGGACTCACCGAGCAGGCATGCAAGGATCAGAAGCTCGATTACAAAGTGGGCAAGTTCCCGTTCTCGGCGAACGGCCGCGCGCGCACCAGCGGAGAGACCGACGGCTTCGTGAAGATCATTCGCGACGCCAAGTACGGTGAAATCCTCGGCGCGCACATTGTCGGCGCGCATGCGACCGAAATGATTCACGAGCTCGTGGTCGCCCGCGAAAACGAGTTCACGGTCGAAGAGATCGACCTCGCGATCCACGCCCATCCCACGCTCAGCGAAGCGATTGGCGAGGCGGTACTGGATTCGTTGGGCAAGATGATACACGCCTAGTCTGACAACTGCGAAGTAGGGGGTACGGGGTACGGGGTATGGGGTACTTCCTTCTCCGTACTCCCTACCCCTTACTGTTTTTTATGCTGTTGTATTGCCTAGATCTCGGCCTCACCCCGTACGACGCTGTATGGGCGCTCCAAAAGCGCGCGGCGTTAGCGCGGAGCGCGGGCACGCTCGATCAAGACCTGCTCATTCTGGTGCAGCATCCTCCGGTGGTGACGCTGGGGCGGAGTACGAAGCCCGGCAATCTGTTGGTGACACCCGAGTATCTGGCCTTGCGCGGCGTGGAGCTGCGCGATGTCGAGCGCGGTGGCGACGTGACCATCCACGAGCCGGGGCAATTGGTGGCCTACCCCATCATTGATCTCAAGCGCCACAAACAGGACCTGCACTGGTACCTGCGTCAGGTCGAGGAGTCGATCATCGTAGCGCTCCGCGCCTTTGGCCTCGAGACGGGTCGCGTGGCAGGCCTTACCGGCGTCTGGCGCGAGGATTCCGCCGGGCGGCGAAAGCTGGCCAGTATCGGCGTGCACGCGCGTGACTGGGTCACCTGGCATGGGGTGGCACTCAACGTGGAGAACGATCTCTCCACCTTTGAGCACGTGGTACCGTGTGGCATCGACGAGGTGCAGATGAGCACCGTGGCGCGCGAATGTGCCGCCGCCGGTTTGGTGGTACCGTCGTTCGGCGAAGTATCGGAGGCCGTGGCCGCCGGTGTGGCGTCGGTGTTTAGGCTGACTCCCGTGCGATCCACGTTTCAGGGCATCGACGCGATGATCTGACTCCGCGCACCTTCAGCTCGTAGTCATGGGTGCACAACGGGGCCGCTCTCCAGGAGAGCGGCCCCGTTTCACGTGCGGTTCGAGCTGATGGCCGGCCCTACTTGCCGCCCGACTGCGCCTTACTGATCGAATCAAGTCGTTCCCGGCCGCGAATGGCGTTCGGGATGCCCGCCTTGGTGGCGAATTCCTCGTAGAAGCTCCACCCGCCACCCTGGAACTTCCCGTCCTTCAGGACAACGGGCGTTTCAGTGACCTTGGCGATGGCGTCTTCAAGCGTGCCCGGTTCCTCACGGTACCAAATCACGTCGACTTTTCCGCCTCCCGCGATGTAGGTCTGCCGGCGGAATCCGCCGATCAATCGCAGTGAATCGGCCGGCAGCGGCGCCGTGAGCGGTCCTGAGCCCAGCTCGGCGACGACCTGCTCGATGGTGCCTTCCTTGGGAATCTTCTTGATTTTGGCCGCACCGAGGTCGGAGCTACAGGCGGCCAGTGACGCGAGAACGAAAGTGACAAGCGCGAGTCGCGCTGTTTTGACAAAACGAGTGTGCATAGCCTGACGAAAGGGTAAGACGGAGAATACGTCGAAAGACCGCAAACGCAAATGGGGGGGAGGCCCGAAGGCCTCCCCCCCACCTTCATGCGTCATGCGAGTTACGGCGTGACGGTCGAAGCAGAAACACTTGTGTTCGTCGACAGCGCACGGCCCTTGAGGACCGTCGGAGCGGCGAACGTTCCACCCGTGCCGACCGCGATGAAGCGGCGACCAGAGACCGAGCTCAGGGCAGCAGGCGTGTTCAGGCTGCTGGCACCGTTGACCGGCTGCGTGAGACGGTAGGTCCACACGCGGGTCGTGCCGTTGTCGGCGATGTACACCGGGCCCGCGCCAGTCGGCGAGACGCTCGGTGACGTCTTCGCATCGACGTTTCCGATGTACTGCCAGTTACCCGCCAGCAGCTCGTAGAAGTCGACGCGATCGAACGGCGAGTTGATCTGGTTCGTGGTGGCCGTCACAATCGCCTTGAGACCCGTTGCCGGGGCATTCCACTGCACGATACCCTGGCCCAGCGTCCAGCTGACGAGGTTCGGGTTGGCCGTGTTCCACGTCTGCGTGTCGTTGCCGACGTTCGCCGAGAGGAGCGCAACACCCGAGCCGACGCCGACATAGAAGCCGGAGTTGAGGCCAGCAGCATTCACAATGCGCGCCGTAACAGTGTCCGGGCGGTTGTTGCTTGCCGCGGCCAATGCACCAGCTGCATCAGTCTGCTCGATGTTCGTGTAGTAGTTGATGCCCGACGTGAACGGCGTACCGACCGTAATGTTGCCATTCAGGCCGATCACATCGTTGAAGCGGGCGTTATACAGCGTGGCCGGGAAGAGCAGGTTCGCGTCGGTCGTACCATCGGTCAGACCGCTGTACGAGGCACGGAAGTTGGTAAAGTGCGCTTCAACCAGTCCCGTGACATTCGGCGTGAACATGTTCGGGCCCGCGGCCGTGACCGTACCCGGGAGACCGAGGCCGGTGATCGTCGGCAGCGTGACGCTATGCAGCACGCGGCGGATGCCCGTGAAGCTGGCGTTACCAGCGCGGTCGATGACCGACGCGCGGTAGGTGTAGTAGCCTTCCGTGGCGATGTTCGAGCCAAGGACGCGGGTGATCGGACGGTAGCCGTCAGACATCGCCGTGCCGAGGAACGCAGGCGCCATGGTGCAATTCGGGGCGGTGATGAACGCCGATCCGATACCACCCAGCAAGGCCGTGAAGGCCGTACCGACAACGCAGGAACCGTTCGGCGAAGCCTGATTGGCACGCGCCAGATAGTGCTCGGCGGTGTTCAGGCCCGAGCGCTCGTCGAGCGCTTCGGCGCCGAAAATCGTGTCGGTCGCGAGCGGAGCCGCGAGGAACGAAGCGGCCGTGAAGAGCGACTGATTCGGCGGTCCACCAGCTACCGTCGTGTACGTCGTCGTGTCCAGAGCCGAACCCGGGCCCTGTCCCGGCGTCGCCGGAACCGGCGACGTGCCGCCGATTGCAGAAGCCGAGTAACGGATTGCCGGGGCAATGTTGTCGATAGCGAACTGCGCCGTCGTCGTCGTACCCGTGTTGCCGAGCTGGTCGTTACCCGTGGCCGTGACCGTGTACACGAGGTTCGTGAAGTTGGTCGCGCATTCCGGGATGCCGGCAGCCGTCGTCGGGCTCAGGGCAACGCCCGTCACGCCACAACCGCTGTAGGTCCACACGTTCGCCAGCGTACCCGTGCTCGTGCCGACGCCGTTGTCCGTGGTGGTCGTGTTCGTCGAGAAGCTGAACGGCGAGGCAATCACGCCCGAGAACCACGCGCCGCTCGCGACGCCAGCGATGGCGACGGTCGGGTTGGCGTAGTCAAGACGGATGGCGATCGGAGCCGGAACCGTGATCGACGTGCGGTAGCCCGTCGTGGCCGAAACCGTCGGCGCCGCGTTGTTGCTGTTGTCCTGAGCAGCGGCGACGCGCGGGAAATCGCTCGAGTTCGTCTGCGGGTGTTCCCAGCCCGTGCCGTTGATCGTGTACAGCGTGCTGCTCTTGCCGAAGGTCGTCGCCGCCGTGGCCGAGTACGGCACGGTCGCACCGAAGTTCGACATGTTCACCGAGGCCGACTGCACCGTACGACCGGCGGTGTAGAACACCGGGACGTAGCGGATCGAGCCAGCGCCCGAGGCGTTCGGACCACCGTAGTAGTTGAACGCCACGCCCGACACCGTGCGCGTGGCCGCGGCGGTCGGGTTCGTGAACTGGACAGCCCAGCCGTCCACATTCGTGAAGTTCAGGATGCTGTTGTTGTTCGTCGCGGCGAAGTTCTCCGCTCCAGCAGCCGTGCGGACCGACGCCCGGATGACGTGCAGGCCGTTCGCATACTTGATCGTCGACGTACCCGTGGCGAAGTCGGCGGTGAAGTCAGCGGTGTTGATCGAGAGCTGCACCGTGCCTTCGTTCGCCGCGTTGCCCGTGTACGTCTGCTCAGCAGCCGGGGCACCACAGTTGTTGCCCGCAGCGTCACACACGTAGACACGAACCGCGCTCACCGCCTGGCCGTTCGGCTGGAGGTTGAGCGAGACCTGGATCTGGTCGCGCGTGTTGTTGATGTCAACCGGCTGGTTGACCTGCATGTTCGCCGAGAAGGTGATACCCGTGTTGGCCGGGCCACCCGCCGAAGCGACCGGACCCTGCGTCACGTTGGCGATCGTCACGTTCGCCGGAGCGGCGACCGTCACGGCAACCGACGACGAGAGCGAGGACGCCGCGAAGTTCGTGTTGGCAGCCGAGGCGGCCGTCACAGTGATGATCGCCGTACCCGGCGCGTTGGCCGTCACGACACCAGCGGCCGAAACCGAGGCAACCGCGGTCGACGACGACACGTACGTGATCGTCGCAGCCGGCGCGCCCGAGGGCTGCGTCGCGTTGGCGCCGATCTGCGCCGTGTTGCCGATCGCGAGCGCCAGTGCAGCCGGCGTCACGTTCAGCGTAGCAATGCCGGTCGGAAGCGCCGTCACCGTGATGGCAACCGCCTGGCTGATCGACGTGCCGCCCGACGTGGCGGTCACCGTGATCGTGGCAACACCCGTACCAACCGCCGTCACAACACCAGCCGTCGAAACCGACGCGATCGTCGCGGACGACGAGGCGTAGGTGTACGTGGCGGTGCGGCCGGCCGGCTGAACGCTCGGCGACAGCGTGAGCGTCTGGTTCACCTGGAGCGACGCCGCAGACGGCGTCACCGTGAGGCCCGTGATCGCCGGAGCGACCGTAACGGACGCCGCGGCCGACTGGCCCGTGGACGCCGTCGCCGTGACCGTCGCGTTACCGGCGGCAACCGCCGTCACGCGGCAGGAAGAGCCCGACACGGCAGCCGTAGCAACCGTGGCCGAGCTCGTCGTGCAGCTAGCCAGCGTCGGGCCACCCGTGGACGGGCCGCCCGAGATCTGTACGGCAAAGTTCACCGCTTCGCCAACGTTCATGCTGGCAGAAGGCGGCGTGATGGAGAGCGTGATAGGCGGGTTCGGTGTAACAGGCACCGTAACGTCATCGCCGCAAGCACCCAGCGCCAAGGCGCCAAGGCTCAGGGCAACGATCGCCTTGTTCCGAGAAAAGAGTTGCATTCATCCCCCTCTTTCGAGGTCGTGGAGGTAGCTGCCGTCGATGAGGGTGGGTTGCCTCATCCACAACGTCTTGCGATGGCAAGCGCTCGCCGCTTTGGCATGCGCTTCATCATGCGCTTCTCGCAGAGGAGCAGGACTTGGCTCGGGGAGCGGCCGGATCAACATCCTGACGTGCGAAAACCATGATGCCCGAAGAACCGAATTGCTGACCTGCGGGCCCTGCATCACGCGTCGCCAACCCAAGCGTCGGTTCCTCGTGACTCCTGCACGTGCGATTGCTCACACGTTTCCCAACACACAATCGTGACGCACATCGGCAAGAAAATGGGCGCTATCCCCCCAAAGAGGACACGCACACTTCTCCCGCCATCATCAAGTGGCAAAGGTAGGGGTGATCTGCCACACTAGTCAAGCAGGAGAATCACCCGGCTTTTCGCGACCGCTGTCACAATCCTGTGACCAAAGGCTGGAAAATGCCAGTTATCCACATCACTGGCCTCGTCTCACCGCCCCTCGCCTCTCGAATCCTGTGACACCACGAAGTGGACGGCCCGTACGGCACGAACGTCACATCCTCGGCAGTCACAGGCACTTGCGTCTATACTTCGGCATGGCCGAGCCCCCCCGGATCCACGTCCCCGCTACCCGGGTGGTCCTCCCGCCCCCTCTCTCGGCCGAAGGGCCCGCGCTCAACGCCGCTCAGGCCGCCGCCTCCAGCCACGGTGACACCCCGCTCCTGATTGTGGCCGGTGCCGGCTCCGGCAAGACCAGGACGCTCATTCACCGGGTCGCCCACCTTATAGGGCGAGGCGTCCCCGCCAGCCGCATTCTGCTCCTCACCTTCACCCGGCGCGCCTCCCAGGAAATGTTGGGGCGCTGTGAGCGATTGGTCGGCTCCGCCTCACATCACGTGCACGGCGGCACCTTCCACGGCGTCGCCCATCGGCTGCTGCGCCGCTTCGGGCCATCCGCCGGCCTCCCCGCCGACTTCACTATCCTCGATCAGGCCGACGCCTCCGATCTCATGGGAATCTCGCGGGCCGCCCTCGGCTACGCCGATCTCAAGAACGCGCCGCGATCCGCCCCCCGCTTCCCGCGCGCCGAAACGCTGCAATCGATCTACTCGCGCCACGTCAACACCGAACGCCCCATCGTCGACCTGCTCGGCGAGCAGTGGCCGCACTTCCTCGCCTGGACCGGCGATATCGAGCGGCTCTTCGGCGACTACGTGAAGCGCAAGGCCGAACGCAATCTCCTCGACTACGACGACCTGCTGCTGTCGTGGGCGCTGCTGCTCGAGCAGGCGCCGCCGATCGCGGAGCAGATTCGCGCGCTGTACGATCACGTGTTGGTCGATGAATACCAGGACACCAATCCGCTGCAGTCGCGCATCCTTCGTGCGCTCTGCACGAACGGCAAGATCACGGTCGTCGGCGACGACGCGCAGAGCATCTACGCCTTCCGTGGCGCGACGATTCGCAACATCCTCGATTTCCCGCACCAGTTCCCCGGCACGCACATCGTCACGCTCGAACGCAACTATCGCTCGACCGCGCCGATTCTCGATACCACGAACGCGCTGATCTCACGCAGCCGTGAGCGCTACTCGAAGCAGCTGTGGACCGAGCGCACTGGGGGCGAGCCACCTTGGCTGGTCACGGTGAAAGACGAACATGCGCAGACGGCGTTCGTCGTCGATCGGTTGCTCGAACTGCATGAGGAAGGCATCCCGCTGCGCGAGATGGCGGTGCTCTTTCGCGCCGGCTATCTGTCAGCCGATCTCGAAATCGAGCTCGCCAACCGGCGCATTCCCTACGAGAAGTGGGGCGGGCTCAAGTTCCTCGAAGCCGCGCACATCAAGGACATCCTGGCCTTCCTCCGCGTGCTGGAGAATCCGCGCGACGAAGTGAGCTGGTACCGTTTGCTGCGCCTGCTTCCCGGCGTGGGCGATGCCACCGCGCGCGCGGCGATTGACCTGCTGACGCATCACGGCTGGGAGCCGATGGCCCTCGGCGCTACCAAAGCGCCGGCACGCGCCCGGCCGGCGCTGCAGGCGTTGGCGGCGCTGCTCGATGGCATGCGTCGCGTGGAGCGGAGCGACAACCCGCATTCACCGGCCGAAAGCATCCGGCTGTGCCGTCATCTCTACGATCCGATCCTGCAGGGCACCTACGACGATGCGCCGCCGCGAATGGCTGACCTCGATCAGCTCGAAGTCATCGCGGCCGGCTATCCTGATCGAAGCACGTTTCTTTCGGCGCTCGCTCTCGAGCCGCCGTCGAACACACAGGATCTCGCCGTGGGCAGCACCGATGAGGACGACGCGCTGATTCTGTCCACCGCGCACTCGGCGAAGGGCAAGGAGTGGGATGCGGTGTTCGTGATTCATGCATCCGACGGGGTGTTCCCGATGGCGCGGTCGGCGAATGATGATGCGCAGATCGATGAAGAACGGCGGCTGCTCTATGTGGCGATGACACGCGCACGCGACCAACTTTTCGTCACGTACCCGTTGCACAGCTATGCCACGCGCACCGGCGCCGACTTCGCGTACAGCCAGCTGTCCCGTTTTCTGGACCCTGGGGTGCGCTCGTCGATGCAACGGGTGACCGTTGGCGAAGAGATGCCACCTGCCCTGCCAGCCCTTCGAGGTGACGCGCCGCCGCTCGATCTGCGTGCGTTGCTCCGAGGCCGGTTCCCCGCCGAGTAATACCCACCGAGTACGTTGTAGCGCACTTCACCTTGACGAGGATCCATTGAGTTTCTTCAGCAATCTATCGGTCGCCGTGCTCGCCGCGGTCATCACTGCGAGCGCTACCGTGGCCGACGCCCAACGACCCGCGATCAAGCCCGCCCCCAAGTCGCCGGTTGATTCCTTCGCGCTGCCCTCAGCATTGCCCACCGACGCCGCCGTGCGCATCGGCACGCTACCCAACGGCATTCGCTACTACATCCGACGCAATGCGAAGCCGGAACAGCGCGCCGAACTGAGACTGGTCGTCAACGCCGGTTCCATTTTGGAAGACGAGGATCAGCGCGGGCTCGCGCACTTCATCGAGCACATGGCCTTCAATGGCACGAAGTCCTTCGCGAAGAACGATATCGTGAAGTATCTCGAGTCGATCGGCGTGCGATTCGGCGCTGACTTGAACGCCTTCACGAGCTTCGACGAAACGGTGTACATCCTGCCGGTGCCGACCGACAGTGCGGGCATTCTCGAGAAGAGCTTCCGTTTCTTGGGTGATGTGGCCACCGGTATCCTGTTCGACTCCACGGAAGTGGTGGCCGAACGCGGCGTCGTGTTGTCGGAGTGGCGCAATGGTCTCGGTGCCGGGGAACGGCTTCGCGACAAGCAGTTCCCCGTGATCTTCCGCGGCTCGCGCTACGCGGAGCGGCTCCCCATCGGCAAGCCCGAGATTCTCGAGAAGGCGAACCCGGCGCCGCTCAAGCGCTTCTGGCGCGACTGGTATCGCCCCGACCTCATGGCCGTGGTGGCGGTCGGAGATGCCGATCCGAAGCAGCTCGAGTCACTGATCCGTTCCACCTTTGGCGGCATCGCGCCCCGCAAGGGGGCTCGCCCCCGCCTGATCGCGGCCGTGCCCACGCACGACTCCACGCTCATCTCGATCGCGACCGACAAGGAGCTCAGTGGCTCGTCGGTTGGCGTGCTGTGGAAGAGCAAGGGCCGCACGACACGCACGGTGGGAGATCTCCGGCGGGATCTGCTGGAGCGCCTGTACGACCAGATGCTGAACCAGCGGTTCGGCGAACTGGCGCTCAAGCCCGAGACTCCCTTCGTCGGTGCCGGCGCCGGCGGCGGTAGCTTCGTGCGCAGCAGCGAGTACTACTCGCTCGACGCGCGGGCGAAAGAAGGACAGCTGCTGGAATCGTTGCAGGCGCTGCTGACGGAGGCGGAACGCGTGCGTCGTCACGGCTTCCTCGCCACGGAACTCGAGCGGGCCAAGACCAACACGCTTCGCGGCTATGAGCGCGCGTATCAGGAGCGCGACAAGACGCCGTCGGCCGCATTTGTCGATGAGTACGTGCAAAACTTCCTGCAGGGCGAAGCGATTCCCGGCATCTCGTTCGAATACGCCGCGATGCAGCGCTTGCTGCCCACGGTCACGCTGGCCGAAGTGAATGCCCTCGGCGCGAGTCGCGTCGGCGAGGCGAATCGTGTCGTGACCGTGAGCCTACCGGAAAAGGACGGACTCAAAGTGCCGACCGATGCCGACATCCGCGCGGTGTTCGGCAAGGTCAATGCGGTCACGATCACGCCGTGGGTGGAAACGGTCATGGCCGGAGCGCTGGTGGCGAAGGCGCCGGCGGCCGGACGGGTGGTGAGCGAGAAGAAGACGGAGTCGCTCAACCTCACCGAATGGACGCTGTCGAACGGGATCAAGGTGTTCGTCAAGCCCACCGACTTCACGGCCGATCAGATCGTGATGACCGGTTGGAGTCCGGGTGGCGCCAGCCTGGTGTCCGACAAGGACGTGTTCAAGACGTCGCTGACCACGACTGTCATCGAGCGTGGTGGCGCTGGTGAGTACTCGCTCGTGGATCTGAACAAGAAGCTGACCGGCAAGGTCGCGTCGGCGTCGGCCGTGATCTCCGACCTCAGCGAAGGGGTCAGCGGCCGCGCGTCGCCGAAGGACTTGGAAACGATGATGCAGCTCACGTGGCTGCGACTCACGTCGCCGCGCGCGGACACGTCGGCCTTCAAGGCGCTCCTGCAGCAGTTCGACCAGGTGCTCAAGAACAAGGATGCGAATCCGGCCGCCGTATTCAGCGACACCGTGCAGATGACGCTGGCCGGTGGTCATCCGCGGGTACGTCCGCTGTCGGCCGAGATGCTCAAGGAGCTCACGCTCGACGAAATGCTGGCGATATACCGTGATCGCTTCGCTGATCTGGGGGATTTCACGTTCCTGTTCGTTGGCAACGTGGATCTGGCCGTGTTGAAGCCGTTGGTGGAACAGTGGCTCGCCCCGCTGCCGGCGGCCGGTCGCAAGGAGACGTTCAAGGATGTCGGCCCCAAGCTGTTCACCGGCCAGATCGACAAGACGGTACGCAAAGGCATCGCGCCGCAGAGCCAGACGGCCATCTTGATGGCCGGCGCCGCCCCGTGGAGCCGCGAGGACTCGTACTTGCTGTCGTCGGTTGGTGAAGTGCTCGAAATGCGCCTGCTGGAACGTTTGCGCGAATCACTGGGCGGCACGTACTCGGTATCGGTAAGCGCGCAGTACTCACGCCATCCGCGACAAGAGTGGCAGTTGGTGATCGGCTACGGCTCGGCGCCGGACAAGGCGGAGTCGATGTTCGCCGCCGTGAGGCAGGAGCTCGATTCCCTGCGTCGCGTGCCGCCGAGTGCAGCGGAAGTGGAACGGGTGCGCGAGCAGCAGCGCCGTGAGCTCGAAGTGGCGCGCAAACAGAACGGGTACTGGCTCAGCACCATCCGCGCGCGACTCGAGAACGGGGATGATCTCGGCACCATCGGCAACGAAGATCCGATGATCGCCGGCCTCACCGCTGAGAAGCTGGCCGCGGCGGCCAAGAAGTACCTCACGGAAGCGAACCGTGCGCGGTTCGTGCTGCTACCCGAGAGCAAGTAGCGCCACGAATGCTCAGCGATCCTTGCGACTCACAGAATCCTTGTGGGTCGCAATGATGCGCTGAATGGCCCGTTTCAAGTCACGCCCCTCGGCCACGTACACCGAATCGAAGCGATCGAGGCGCTCGGCGTACACGCGGCGCGAGAGCAGCACCGCGTTGTTCAGTTTCACCTTCTGCGACCATCCGTCGGGATAGGTGCGAAGCAGTGGGCCGATGCTGTCCACGAGTCGGATCCGCGCGCGCGCATAGACGCGGTCACGCGCCGTGATGCGCGCCGTGCTCGCCGAGTCGGGCAGCGCGGCGAAGACCTGCTCGATCTCGTTCGACGTGCGTTCCCAGAACGCGCCCAGCAACAGATCGTCGTGCCACTCGTCTTCCGCGCGACGCAGCGACGCCGAATCGCCGCGCGCCCGGAAGAAGTGTTCGACGCCGCGGCCACCCACGAAGGTGGCGAAGGACTCGTTGAAGGACACCTGCCCCTTGGCGAAGAAAGTGTTGTGCAGCAGCTCATGAATGATCGTGTTGACGAGCGTCACCGAATCCGCTTTGACGGTGGTGCTCACGAGTGGATCATTGAACCAGCCAAGCGTGCTGAAGGCCGCTGAGGGCCCGACGCTCACGTCGAAGCCCTGATCTCGCAGTGATTCCGCGGTACGTAGCGCCCCCGGGAAATCGAAGAAGCCTTTGTACGGAAAGCGCCCCACCACGGGAAACCACCAGGTTTTCCGCTCCAGCCGGTCGCGATAGGCGGCGCTGACGACGAGCACCAGCGTATCGCGGTCAAGCCGCGAGAAGGCGGTGAAGCTCTTGCGGGCCTTGAGATCGAGTGAGTCGATCGCGAAGCGACGCGCCTCCTGCACGAGACTGAGCTTCGCGCGCAACACGGGATCGGTGGCGGAGTCCGCCACCAGGCGCGCGATGGGCTGACGCCGCGACAGGATCCGCGCCTCCTCGTAGGCGGCGCGGGAGATGTAGCACCCGGTCGGGGTAATGCCGAGGACGACGGCCAGCAACACGGCGGTCGCGCCGGAGATGCGGCGCAACGATCGCCACGAGATCCGCCCATGCGGCATCCTTCGCTGCGGCATCCGACCGCGGTTGTCAATCCCGTGTTGCTGGTCGCCCTGCCCGGCTATCATTCTCGGTCCATGTCGTTCGTTCATCTGCACTGCCACTCCGAGTATTCGCTCCTCGACGGCGCGAATCGTATCGATGATCTGATCAAACGCGCACAGCATTACGAAATGCCGGCGCTGGCGATCACCGATCACGGTAACATGCATGCTGCCTGGGATTTCCAGGAGAAAGCGCGCAAGGCGGGCGTGAAGCCCATCATGGGGATGGAAGCCTACGTGGCGCCGGGTGACCGCCGCACGCGCGGACGTCCCGGGCCGGGTCAGAAGCCGTACTATCACCTGGTGCTGCTGGCCCGCGATCTCGTGGGCTACAAGAATCTGGTCAAGTTGTCGTCGTTGGGGTACACCGAAGGCTTCTACACGAAGCCGCGAATCGACCGCGAATTGCTGGCCAAGTACTCCGAGGGACTGATCGTCTCGTCGGCGTGCCTGGCCGGTGAAGTGGCCGGTCACCTCATGGAAGACCGCATGGACGCGGCGCGTGAAGCCGCCGCGTGGTATGCCGAGCTGTTCAAGGACCGCTACTACCTCGAAGTCCAGGCGCACACCAGCGAGGGCCAGGCGAAGCTCAACGCCAAGATCCTGTCGCTGGGCGACGAGCTGGGGCTGCCCGTCATTGCCACGAACGACGCGCACTTCCTGAAGCACGAAGATCACGACGCGCACGACGTGCTGCTGTGCATCGGCCTCGGCAAGGATCGCAACGACCGCGATCGCATGAAGTACGACGACGGGTTGTACTTCAAACCGCCCAACGAGATCCGCCCGTTCTTCCCGGGCCGCGAAGATGTGCTCACGAACACGCTGGCGATCGCCGATTCGGTGGACGTGCAGTTTGCGAAGCAGTACTACGTGCCGTCGTTCCCGCTGCCGCCCGGCGTCGAGACCGAGAACGAGTACCTCGTGCGACTCTCCACCGATGGCGCGAAGGAACGCTACGGCGATCCGCTGCCGGTGCACGTGCAGGAGCGCCTGGACTACGAGCTCGGGGTCATCACCAAGACCGGCTATGCCGGCTACTTCCTGATCACCGCCGACTTCATCAAGGCGGCGCGCGACCGCGGCATTCCGGTGGGGCCCGGTCGTGGCTCGGCGGCCGGCTCGCTCGTGGCGTATGCGACGCGCAT
The DNA here is from genome assembly GCF_031426495.1 of Gemmatimonas sp. NCBI lineage: Bacteria > Pseudomonadati > Gemmatimonadota > Gemmatimonadia > Gemmatimonadales > Gemmatimonadaceae > Gemmatimonas > Gemmatimonas sp. The sequence goes on from NZ_JANPLK010000027.1 coordinate 114,791, forward strand.
CACCGACGTCTGCCCGCTTGAGTTCGACCTGCTCTTCGAACGCTTTCTGAATCCCGAACGCGTCTCGATGCCCGACGTCGACGTCGACTTCTGTTTCGAGCGACGCGGCGAAGTCATCGAGTATGTGCGGCAGAAGTACGGTAAGGATTCGGTCGGACAGATCGTCACGTTCGGAACGATGAAGTCGCGGGCGGCGGTGAAGGACGTCGGGCGGACGCTCGGCTTCACCCCCGGCGAAACCGACGCGCTGGCGAAGCTGATTCCGAACGCGCCGAACTTTTCGCTGACGGTGAAGGAAGCGATCGAGCAAGTGCCGGAGGTGAAGGCGTTCTACCAGAACGAGCCTCGCTACAAGCAATTGCTGGATTTCGCGATTTCGCTGGAAGGCCTCTCGCGTCACACCGGCGTGCATGCGGCCGGTGTGGTGATCGCGCCGGGCCCGCTGGACGAGTTCGTCCCGGTCTGCACGCAGGCGTCAAAAGGCTCCGGCGCCGGCGACGACGAGCGGGTGATCGTGACGCAGTACGACATGAACGCGCTGGAAAAGGCGGGCATGCTCAAGATGGACTTCTTGGGGCTCACCACGCTGACGGTGATCAGCGACACGCTGGCCAGCATCAAGCAGCGCAGTGGCGTGTCGGTGGTGCTCGAAGAGCGCGGCTTCACCGACGAGAAAACGTATCAGTTGCTGCGCGCCGGCCGCACCGGCGGCGTGTTTCAGTTCGAATCGCCGCTCGCCACCGACGTGCTCAAGCGCATGCGTTGCGACCGATTCGACGACTTGGTCGCGTCGAACGCGCTGCTGCGCCCGGGTCCGCTCGACGCCGGCATGCACAACGTGTACATCCGGCGGAAGCGTGGCGAAGAGCCCACGGTGTACGCGCTGCCCGAGCTGGAGCCGATTCTCTCGAACACGTACGGCGTCATCACCTATCAGGAACAGGTGATGCGCTTGGCGCAGGTGTTGGCGGGCATCTCGCTGGCCGAAGCGGACGTGCTGCGAAAGGCCGTGGGCAAGAAAGATTCCGAGCTGATCAAGAAGGAGCTCGGGAAGTTCGTGACCAAGGCCGTCGCGAAGGGCTACGATCCGAAGATCATCGATGAGCTCTCGGGCCAGATCGAGACGTTCGGGCGTTATGGATTTAACAAGTGTCTGGTCGGTGACACGGAAATCTACGACGCGTCAACCGGACGTGTGGTGCGTATCGCTGATCTTTACGAAAAACGAGACGTGCTGGGAAGCGTCGCGACGTGCGATGTCAACACGCTTCGCCTCGATCACGGACGCGTGATCGATGTCATGGACAACGGCATTAAGGCGGTGTTCCGACTGCGCACGGAGTCGGGCCGTGAGATCGTCGCCACCGGCAATCATCCGCTGCTGCAGATCGACGGGTGGCGCAATCTCGAGTCGATTGTGGTGGGTGAGCACATCGCCGTGCCACGTGCATTGCCTTCGGGACCACGGACATCGTGGGAGCGTCATGAGGTGATTGCGCTGGGTCACCTCCTCGCTGAAGGGAATCTGGGGCATCCCAGTGGCGTGTACTACTACAATCAGGACGAAGCAGCGGTCACGGATTTTATCTCGGCCGCAGAGGGCTTTTCCAATGTCCGCTGCACGCGCACCACGCATAAAGGAACCGCATCCGTCTACACCGGTCGAATCGACCGGAAGTTACCAAACGGGATTTTCGAATGGGCCCGCGGCCTTGAGCTGCTGGGTAAGACGGCGACGCACAAGGAAGTACCGGCGAGCGCTTTCACCCTGTGCGACGAACAGCTAGGGCTGCTGCTGGGGCGCATGTGGGATGGAGACGGACACGTCAACCCACGCGACGCGACGGCGTACTACGCGACCTCGTCGAAGCGACTGGCTCAGCAGGTGCAGCATCTGCTCCTCCGCCTGGGGATCCTTGGTCGCGTTCGCTCCGTCATCTTCCCCTACCGTGGCGGTGAGCGCATCGGCTATCAGGTGTTCGTGACGGGCGTTGAGAATCTGCGCCCCTTCGCCGAACGCGTGGCTTGTCATCTCGTTGCGCCAGCAAAGCGTGCCGCGATAGCCGCCATGCCGTTGACGGCTGTACCCGCTTCCTCCAAGGATCTGGTACCCGTTAGCGCCGTACGCGCTCTGGCGCGAGCCGCCAAGGATCGGCGTGGCGACCGGTGGTCCGACGTGGAGCGTGGTGCAGATGTGTCATCACGCGACCTGTATCCGACCGGGACCAACCCCAACAATATCGGCTTCACGCGCGGCGTGGTGAATCGCCTCGCGGCGTACTTCGGCGACGCCGAGCTGGATCGACTCGGGTCGAACGACGTGCTGTGGGATCGGGTGATAGCAATCGAACCTGCGGGCGAGCAGCGCACGTACGACCTCGAAATTGCCGAGACGCACAATTTCGTGGCGAACGATGTCATCGTTCACAATAGCCACAGCGTCGCCTACTCCGTCGTCGCGTACCACACGGCCTTCCTGAAAGCGCATCACCCGGCCGAGTTCATGGCCGCGTTGTTGTCGTCGAACATCGGGAAGACCGAAGAAGTCATCAAGTACATCGCCGAAGCGCGCGAAATGCAGATCGAAGTGCTCGCGCCCGACGTCAACGAGTCGGGGTGGCGCTTCACGGTCGTGGGCGACAAGCGGGTGCGTTTCGGGCTGGGCGCCATCCGGAACGTGGGCCGCGGGGCGATCGACTCGCTGATCGCGGCACGGAATGAAGGGCCGTTCACGTCACTATACGATCTCTGCTCGCGGGTCGATCTGCGCGTGTGTAACAAGCGGGTGTTCGAAGCGCTGATTGCGGCGGGCGCGTGCGACGGGTTGGGCGGCCACCGGGCGCAGCTGCTGGCGGCGCTCGATCACGCCATCAACGAGGCGTCGCTTCGTCAGGAAGAGGCGGCCAAAGGTCAGGTGTCGCTGTTCGGCGACCTGCTCGGCGATGCGGACGACGCGCCGGGCTCGAATAGCGCGGGATCGCCTCCGCCGCTCCCATCAGTCCCGGTGTGGAGTGAAAGCGAGCGGCTCACCCGAGAGAAGGAGCTGCTGGGCTTCTACATTTCCGGCCATCCGCTGGAGCCCTACCGAACAGAGTGCGAACTCTTCGCCAGCAGCACCGTGGCACAGCTCGGCAACTGGACGGGAGATGCGGTCACGATTGGTGTAGTCATCACGGCAATCAAGAAGCAGATTTCCAAACGGTCGGGCGCTGAGTTCGCCCGGTTGACAGTTGAGGATTTTTCCGGATCTTCCGAAGTGCTGGTCTTCCCGGAGGCGTGGGCGGTCATCGCCGAACGTGTCCGGCCCGATGTACCGCTCCTGCTCAAGGGCGGTTATTCGCGGAAGGATCAGGGCGTCGAGAATGCCACGTTCATCGTCGACACGGTCACACGCTTCGCGGAAGTGCGGGCCAACGGTGAGCTGGCGGTTGCAATCGACCTGAGTCGGGAGCTGGATCTGGCTCCCGGCGTGATGGACGACGTGCGGGCGAGTGTCGAGGCACACGAAGGCTCGGCTCCGCTCGAACTGCGGTGGGACGATGGAACCGGGCGCACCATTCGCTTTCGGTCGAAATCCCTTACCGTGGCCGCGTCGCCCGCCATCTTATCCGATCTTCGCGCGCTGCTCGGCGCTGATCGTGTGCGCCTCGTGCGCGCCGGCAGCTAACGAGCGCGGCGTCCCTTTTCCAGGATTGTCATGGCTGCTGCCCCGGTTCTCGAGTTCGAGCGTCCTCTGGCGGAGCTCGAAAAGCAGATCGAGGAGCTGAAGCGACTCGCGTCCGAGAGTTCGCTCAACGTCACGCAAGAGTTGGAGCCGCTGCAGAAGAAGCTCAGCGAGCTGCGTGTCGAGATTTATCAGAAGCTGACGCCGTTGCAGCGCGTGCAGGTGGCTCGCATTTCGCGCCGTCCCTTCACGTCGGACTACATCCGGCTCGCCTTCACCGATTTCCTCGAGTTGCACGGCGATCGGCTGTTCCGCGAAGACGCGGCGATCCTCGCGGGCTGGGCCCGTCTCGAGGGTGAGACCGTGATGCTGATCGGACACGAGCGCGGCCGCGATACCAAGGAGAATCTGCGCCGCAACTTCGGCATGCCCCATCCCGAGGGGTACCGGAAGGCGCTGCGGCTCATGAAGCTGGCCGAGAAGTTCCAGGTGCCGGTGCTCACCTTCATCGACACGCCGGGGGCGTGGCCGGGGTTGGGTGCCGAGGAGCGCGGACAGAGCGAAGCGATCGCCCGCAACCTGCTCGAGATGAGCAATCTGCAGGTGCCGATCATCGCCACCGTGATCGGCGAAGGCGGCTCCGGCGGTGCGCTGGCGCTCGGCGTCGCCGATCGTGTGCTGATGCTCGAGAATTCCGTGTACTCCACGATCTCCGTGGAAGGTTGCGCGGCCATTCTCTGGAAAGACGGCAAAAGCCCGGAGATGCGCGAGAAGGCGGCTACCGCCCTTCGCGTGACGGCCCCCGATCTGATCGAGCTACGGGTGATCGACGAGATCGTACCCGAGCCGGTCGGCGGCGCTCACTCGGACCACGCCACGACCGCCAACAACCTTCGAGACAGCCTGGTGCGGAACCTCGAAGAGCTGCGCCGCCTGAAGCCGGACAAGCTCGTGCGTCGCCGACGTGAGAAGTTCCTGCGCATGGGACAGTTCACCGAGTAGCTTTCACGCCGTGGCGCATCTGATCGAAGTCGCGTTCCGCGGCAACCGGAAGGAATTCTTCAGCTGGACAGGCGAGACGGCACCCCCACTCAAGGCGGGGGTGATCGTCGAGGCTGACCGTGGTGAGGATTTTGGTCGTGTGCACTCCACCGGTGAGCTGGCCGAGGTCCGTTGCAACGGCTGCGCACACGGTTGCGGCACCAATCCGCCGCCGCGGGCGGCGCTTCGGCTCGCCACGAAAGCTGATGAACAGCTCGACCGCGAGTTGACCGCGGAGAATGAAGACGCGCGTCGCAAGTCGATGGAGCGCGTGAAGGCGAACCATCTCGTGATGAAGCTGACCGACGCCGAATGGCAGTGGGACCGGCGCAAGCTCACCATCTTCTTCACGGCCGAGCGTCGCGTCGACTTTCGCGGCCTCGTGCGCGATCTCGCCGCGCTGTTTCGCACGCGCATCGAGCTGAAGCAGATCGGCGTGCGCGATGAAGCCAAGCGACTGTCGGGAGTGGGCCGCTGCGGGCGCGAGTACTGCTCGGCGTCGTGGCTTCCCGATCTCCGTCCCGTCAATCTCGGCGTCGCCAAGGACCAGAAGCTGTCGCTCAACCCGCAGCAGATCTCCGGTGCCTGCGGACGACTGATGTGTTGTTTGCGCTACGAGCACGAGTTCTACGTGCTGAGTCGTCGCAAATTTCCGAAGGAAGGGAAGATCCTCACGACGTCGCTGGGCGAGGAGAAGGTGATCGCCTGCGACATCTTCAACGAGCGCATCACGCTGCGCACCGCCGAAGGCGATAGTCGGGTGATTGCCTTGGCCGATCTGCGGAGCGAGTTGGACGGACTCGATCAGCCGACCGATCATGCGCACGACGACGTGCCGTCGCATACGGCCGAGTATCCGGTGGATGCGGCGTTGCATGCGATGCTCGATACGGTCGAGACCGAGATTGCGCCGCTGGCCGCATCGATGGCGGTGATCACACCTGAGCGCGTGTTCGAGCCTGAGCTCGTGTTCGTGCCTGAGCGCGTGTCAGTGCCGGAGCCCGTGGTCGAGCTGGTGTCTGCCATCGAGGTGTTCACGCCGGTGGCGAACGAGCCGGCAATCGCGGCATCAGGCGAAACGCCCGACGCCGCCGCAACGGAACGTGCCGAGGACGAGGACGCCGCCGGCGACGCGACCCGTCGCAAGCGGCGACGCGGCCGCCGTGGTGGCCGGCGTCTTCGGGCGGCGGAACAGCGACGCCAGTCCGAGCAGGACGGGACGCCGATGCCATCCGACAGCAGTAACGAGAGCGGCGACGACGCCGACGATGGCGATGACAACGAGGAGTAAGCCGGACGTGCCGCGATTCTACCTGACCACCGCCATCGATTATGCGAATGGCGATCCGCACCTTGGCCACGCCCTGGAGAAGATCGGCGCCGATGTCATCGCGCGCTATCGTCGCCAGTGCGGTGACGAGGTGCATCTGCTGATCGGCATGGACGAGCACGGGCAGAAAGTGCAGCAGACGGCCGCCAAGGATGGCGTGGCCCCGCAGGCCTTCACCGATGAAATCGCGTCACGCTTTCAGGCGATCTGGGCCAAGCTCGGCATCTCCTACGACCAGTTCATCCGCACCACCGAGCCGCATCACAAGGCCGGCGTGCAGGCGCTGATCCGCATGATCGCCGAACGTAATCCGGATGACTTCTACGAGCGCTCGTACACCGGCATGTATTGCGTCGGGTGTGAAGCGTTCAAGCAGGATGCGGATATCGTCGAGGGCAAGTGCGTGCTGCATGCCACGCGCACGCTCGAGGAAGTCGAAGAACGCAACTGGTTCTTCCGCCTGTCGAAGTATCAGGGCTTCCTGCAGAACCTGCTGGCCACGAATCCCTCGTTCATCGAACCCGAGAGCCGTCGCAACGAGATTCTCGGCTTGCTGGCGCAGGGTCTCGATGACATTTCCGCGTCGCGCGCTCGGCTCGACTGGGCCGTACCATTTCCGCTCGTGCTCTCCAACGGCGAGACGCAGGGCACCTACGTCTGGTTCGACGCCCTGCCGAACTACCTTACGGCCACCGGCTTTCCTGATGCCGGATACGAGCAGCGGTGGCCGGCGGACCTGCACATCATCGGCAAGGATATCACGCGCTTTCACGTGGTGATCTGGCCGGCGATGCTCGAAGCGGCGGGACTGCCGTTACCGAAGCAGGTATGGGCGCATGGATTCGTGCAGCTCGGCGGCGAGCGGTTCTCCAAGAGCGCGGGCGTGAAGCTCGACCTCGGCGAAGCGATCGACCGCTATGGCGCCGATGCGTTCCGCTATGTGCTCCTGCGCGAAGTGCCCTTCGATAGCGACGGGAACTTCTCCTGGGAGCGCTTCGAGGAGCGTTACACGAGTGATCTGGCCAATGCGTTCGGCAACCTGGCCAGTCGCGCGATCGCGATGGTCGAGAAGTACTTCGACGGCGTCGTGCCCACCGCCGCGCGCCCCGACGCGGAGCTCGACGACGACGCCGATGTGGCAGCGTACCACGCCGGCATGAACGGCTCGCGTGGCTGGCTGCTGCATGAGGGGCTGGCCGCGGTCTCGCGGATGACGGCGCGCGCGAACGAATACACCGCCGCGACCACGCCGTGGGCCGTCGCCAAGGATCCCGCGCGAACAGCGGAACTCGAGCAGATTCTCGCGTCGCTCATTCGTCGGATCGCACGCCAGACGGTGCTGCTCGCGCCGTTCATGCCCACGAAAGTCGAGGCCGTGTGGACGCAGCTCGGGGCACCAGGTACGGTGGCCGCTCAGCGGATTGACGCGCTCGCCGAACTCGAACCGGCCGGCTGGCACGTGCAAAAGGGAGAGGGCGTCTTCCCGCGTCCGGCGCCGCCAACGGCGACGGCCAAGTAGACCGTCACAGCGGCGGCGTTTTCGTTACCGCACCGCGTCGGGTCGTCACAGGAATCGAGCCCTCTCGTTCGGTGTTTGATTTGCCACCATTTGTGAAATTACCTTCACGATGGATGAATCGTACTTCATCTGGCGTACCGATCCTAAGCCAGAGGAAGTGCCATGACGTCAAATCAGACTACGCAGTCACCGCCCGCCGGACTTCGCCTCCGTAAGGGCTTTGCCCTCGAGGTGGTGCTGCTGATGCTCGTGATGTTCTCCATCATCGTCCTCGCCGGGTTATCCGCCGTGACGACGATCGCCCGGACGTCCAATGCCGATTACCGGGGCGCCCGGGCAAGCTACGCCGCGGAGGGCGGCGCCGACGACATCATGTCGCAACTCGACGCGGCGATGCAGGACGGCATCATCAACGGCGAGGACATCGCGTCGATCACGAAGCCGGAAATCACCGGCTTTCGGATGACACAGAGCACTTCGACGACCGGCGTGCCCGTATCGCGCACGATCACGGCCGGGCCCTTCGCCGGCCTCTACTCGTTGAACCAGCCGATCGACATCACGGTCTCAGCGCGTGACACGTCGGGCAACAAGGCGACCGCGGTGCTGTCGGTGAATGCGCAGACGATTCCGCTGTTCCAGTTCGGTGTGTTCTACGAGGACGACCTGGAAATTCTGCCGGGCGCACCGATGACCTTCGCCGGATGGGTCCACACCAACGGCAATCTCTTCTTGTCGTCGGCGAGTGCCACGTTCCAGAGCAATCTGACCACGCCGGACAGCGTGTTCTGGAACCGGAAGGACGCCAACAATCGATTGGCCGGGGTGCGCATCAACAACGCGGCCGGTACGGGCGTGCTGCTCGACTTCGATTCTCGCAGCTTGTCGGAGCCGGCGTTCAAGACCCGCAGTGAGGTGCGCTTCAACGGCCGACTGATGTCGAAGGCGCAGGGTGTGCGTCCACTCAAGTTGCCGCTGCCGGCGAACGTGCCGGCGGTCACGCTCGTGCAGCCGCGCAGTGTCGGCGACAGTCCGATGGTGCAAGACGTCAAGATGGCATGGAAGTCCGACTGGTACATCACCGTGAATGCGGCGGTGTTCGATATCGTCGATACCAACACGATGAAGGCGCAGCTGTGCACCAACTTCATGGTGCAGGAGCGGACCGGCGGCCTGCAAGTACCGGACGCCGCCGCCTGCGCGAAGATCTTCAAGCCGCGACGCAACGCGTTCTACGAAGGCCGCGAAGATCTGCGGCCCGATCTGCTCGACATCCACATGGACTCGTTGCGCATCTGGAGCGACGCGTCGAAAGCCGCCCGCTCGCCGCGGATCATTTACGTCAACTTCACGAATCTCGGCGGCAATACCAACAAGGATTACGTGGCCGTGCGCCTCCGCCAGGGGGCCCAGCTACCGAAGCCTGGTATCTCTGCCGACACCGGTGGCCTCAGCATGGTCACCGAACGGCCGATGTATGTGCTTGGCGACTACAACACGATCGTCTGGCGTCCGGCCGCGATCATGGGCGACGCTATCACCTTCCTGTCGAATCCCCCCAATCCGGCCATGGCACAGACGCCCGGATCGCTGGCGACACGCTGCAGTGCGCAGGCCGGCTGGTGCGACACGCTGCAGACCAACTATGCCAAGCGCACCGCGCGCCCGACGAACGTCAGAGCGGCGCTCCTCGTCGGACATTCGCCTACACCGTGCGATTATGTGCGCGCCGGATGCGGAGCGCCTCCCTATGGCGGCGGCCTGGAGAATCTACCGCGGTTTCTCGAAGGTTGGGGCGGTGTGACGTTCACGTACACCGGATCGCTGGTCTCACTCTATCAGAGTCGTTTCGCCTTCGGGCTGTGGGGCAACTCCACGAACCCAAACAGTCCCGGTGCGCCGGGTGGAGGCTACTACGATGCCCCGACTCGGGCATGGAGCTTCGACGTGAACTTCCGCTTCCCCGAACGGCTTCCGCCGGGCACGCCGTCAGTCGGCACCGTGCTCCAGACCGCCTTCCGACCGCTGTACTGACCGCGGCCGTGCACGCCTCACTGGACAATCGGGGTTTCCCCGGGATTCGTATGTCACGCAACACGTTCCCCCGCGCGCCACGCGGATTCACCATCATCGAGCTGCTGGCGGTCGTCGCGATCGTCAGCATCATGATGGCGATCATCCTGCCCAAATTCCGTATCTCCGAAAAGACGGAAGTCCAGCTCGCGGGCATGCAGCTCGCGCAGGACGTGGACGTCGCTCGTACCCGCGCGCTCTCGACGCGTGAGATGGTGCGCGTGGCGTTCAAGACGAGCACGCGAACGTACGGCGGCTATCTCGATGAAGACGGCAACGGGACGATCGCCGAGTCGGACGCCGAGTGGCAGGCGTTGCGCGGATTCGGCGTGCGTGAACTCCCCGCGCGCATTCAGTACAGCCGCGGTGCAGCCGGTGCGATTCCCGGTGACGCCGGATCCGGCGCCGTCGGTTTTCCGGACGGGCGAATCGAATTCGACTCACGAGGACTGACCATGCCGATGGGGACACGCGGCGTCGTGTATCTGGCCAGCCAGAACGATCCCTATGCCGTCGTCGCGGTGCAGGTGACCCCGTCGGGCAATGTGCGCTTCTGGACGCACACGCAGGCGGGAGGCTGGCAATGATCCGCATCAGTTCTCGCCGAAGTCTGGCGCAGACAGCGCATATAGCTCGCCGGGGCTTCACGTTGGTGTCGATGATCGTCGCGATCATTTTGCTCGCCGTTGGCCTGTCCTCGCTGGCCAGCGCAAATGCCAGCACGATCAAGTTACAGACGCTGGCCCAGAATCGGACCAACGCCATCGCCATCGGTCGATCCTATCTCGAACAGGTGCGCACGCGTGATCCGTGGCTCGTCCAAACGGAATCGTCCGTGCGTCTCGGCGCCGAAGGGACGCCGGACGCGAGCGGCCCCTATGTCCGTACCATGACGGTGACGGAGACGCGGCAGAATCTCGTGAAGATCGAAGTGAAGGTCGACTATCCTCGCGCGGCCACGCCCGTGTTGCTCACGACGTTGCTGTTTCGCGGCAACGGCCTCTCAGGAGCGCAATAATGCGCACAGGACTCGCCTCGCTGCGACGCGCACGTCGTGGCTTCACGTTGGCTGAAGTGCTGATCTCGATGACGATCGGCATGGTGGTGATCGCCTCGGCGACGGCCTTCTCGCTGAGTAGTTGGCAGACCCGTCGCTCGTGGACCGTTCGCGAAGGGGTCGATCGCGGCGCACGCTTCGTCGGACTGTCGATTGCCCGCGATGTCCAGGAGGCGGGCATCGCCATGGTCGGCACGCCCGTGTTCTCGGCGCTCGGCGCGACGGGCGACACGGTCTCTGTGCTGTCCGTGCCCTTCGAGCCCGCCGAAGCCCCCGTCTATCCGATTTTCGACGACGGGGACACGCTGCCGAATTATCCGCCCGGAGGCACCTGCGGCGCCACCTGTATCGATTTCAAGAAGGTCGACGGCGCGTACGACGTGAAGGCAGGCGATCTGGTGCGACTGCAGGTCGGTACGACGCGGCGACTGCTGCTGCTGACCAGCGTCGCGAACCAAGGGACGGGACTTTTCCGTATCCAGTTCCTGCCCGCCACACGGCTCGTGAACCGCGACGCCGGCATCGACAACCTGCTGTTGTCGCGATCGGGCACCACGATTCAGCGGTTGCATGCGGTCATGTACTGGCGCAACCTGTCCACGAAGGAACTGATGCGCGCGGAGCGGCTCAAATCCACCGGGGCGCCGGACGGTGATGTGATCGCCACCGGCGTGCAGGCGTTCACGAGCCGACTGGTGTTCGTGTCCGGCGCCGAGCATCCCACCTACGATGGTCTCGACGCCGATACCACGAATGATGGCAATGACGTCATGGGTGTTCGCATTCGGACGCAGATCAAGAGCGATCGCAGCGACCCCGCGGTGAACGGCGGCAATCCGGTCTCCCGGTGGTACGAGTGGCGCGTCGCCCCGCGCAACCTGCTCTACGAGAAGAACAAGATGTGACGGGGCGACCCTCCGTTTACTTCTTGAAATCGACCGTCGGCGCCGCCCGCGAGGCGGCGTCGGTGACTTCGAAGTACGTACGCGGCTTGGAGCCCGTCACCTTCGCGGTGAGGACCGCGGGAAACTTGCGGATGTATTCGTTGTACAACCGCACCGCGCCGTTGTAGTCGGTGCGTGAAACGGCGATGCGATTCTCGGTGCCGGTGAGTTCATCCTGCAAACGCAGGAAGTTCTCGTTCGACTTGAGCTCGGGATACGCTTCGACCGTCACGGTGAGTCGACCAAGCGCGGTCGTGAGCTGCTGGTTGGCGTTCGCCAATTCCGTCGGATCGGAACCGCCGGGCTTCTGCAGGGCACCGACGAGTCCCGCTCGGGCCTGCGTGACCGCGGTCAGCACTTCACTTTCCTGCGCCGCGAATCCCTTCACCGTGTTGACGAGATTCGGAATCAGGTCGGCGCGTCGCTGCAGCTGCGCATCGATGTTCTGCTTGGCCTGCGCCGCCTGTTCGTCGTACGACTGGATCGTGTTGTAACCGCAGGCATTCATGCCGAGCGGCAACGCGAGGGCGACCGCCAACACGCGCACGCGTGAGACCGTACGCGAAGCGAGGCGTGACCAGGAGAACGGACTGGACGGACGTCCCGAAAGCTGCGTGGTGACCATGGGGCTCCTCATGATTGGACTGGAGAATGAACTGCGGGTGCCGCCGTGGGCGGCGTGAATCGATCGAGATAGTCGACGAGGACATCCATACCGCGTACGTACCCCGCCAGCACGGTTTCCGCTTCGCCACTTGTGAACGGCGTGCCGCGCACGAGCGCCGAGACCGACGTGAACGGCGCGGCGTCGAAACCGCACTGCGCGGCCACATCGTGAATCACCCGCGTCGCGTCGCGCTCGGGCTTAATGCCGTGCAGGCGCAAGACGGCGCGAAAGATCACGAGCAGCGCGCTGTAGCTGGAACGTAGGAGATCGGTCTGCCGCGCCACGTCGGTGCCCGCGACCATGACGCCACGACGGAGGCGCAACAGCTTTCCCATCGCTTCCTGCTCTGTTTGCAGGCGCAGATGCTGGGGGTCCACCACCAAATCGCTCAGCGACAGCGTGCCATGCAGCAGACGATGGCGCTCGAGGATATCGGCGTATTCCATTGGGAAGATGTCTGCAGAGCGCAGCCACTCCTGTTCGGTGAGCACGAGGACCGGCGGATTCCCAGCCTCCTGCCAGGCGCGCATCGTCTGCCCGAGACTGCGCATGTGGGGCAGATCGATCGCCGAGACGATCACGAGGACATTGAAATCGGAGTGCCCGACCACCTGCTCGCCGCTGGCGGCCGATCCGTACAGTACTGCCGCCCGCAGCGCGTCACCGTGGACCTGACGCAGTTGCTGGACGAGATCATCGAGAGACATCGAAGCACGAGCCATAGATCTGTTCACCAGTTGGAGCCGCCACCACCACCACTGAATCCGCCGCCACCGCCAAATCCGCCGAACCCACCGCCACCACCGCCGCCGAAGCCACCACCGAATCCACCGCCACCGCTATGCCACCCGCCTGACGACGGGCCCGGCAGCGGAATCGGAATGCAGCCCACACAACCGCGGCGGCGCCGTCCACCGAAGGAACTGAGCAGCGAGAAGAGAATCACCAAGGCCAGCACCACCATGAACGGCGGAATGCCCTGCGATTGCGGTTGCCGTCGTCGTTGCTGCGGCGGCGGCACACCATCCAGCGTGACACCGAAATTGGCGGCATACCGACCCGCCACATCGGTGGCGATGCCTTCTAGCCCGCCCGAATAGTCCTGCCCGCGAAATCGGGGCGTCTGCTCGCGGCAGATGTCGCCGGACATGGCGTCGGTGATGAAACCCTCGGTGCCCTGCCCCGTTTCGATGCGGCAATAGCCGCGGCCGTCGTCCGACGTCTCCTTGGGTACGAGCAAGATGATCACACCGGCGTTGCGCGCCTGATCACCGATGGCCGCGTCGGCGCCGACCTTCCACTCCCGGCCCAGCCGCAACGCCACCTCTTCCACGGGACGACCGCCCAGCGACGGCAGCGTGACGAGCACCATGTCACCGCGGGTTGCCGCGTTCACGCGTTTCGCAAGCTCTTCAATGCGGGCCGCGGCATCGGGCGTGAGCACCTTAGCGAAGTCGTTGACGTAGCCCACCGGCGTCGGGAGCGGCTGACCAGCCGCCGCCACCTGAGTCCACGCACGGGCCGGCGATCCGGCGACAAGGACGATCGCCGCGAGGAGCCACATCGTCACATGCCGCGCGCGCCGCAGCACACGGGCGGTGGGACGACAGTTGTCGGGTTGAATCAAGAGGATGCGCACGAAGTGAAAGATACAGTCCCTACGGCCACCGCAGGGATTCAGTGTCATGCCCGACGCTCATTGCACGAGCAGTGCCGACATCATCGAACCCGTTAGATTTCGCTTGGCTACGCGCTCATGGTCTCCATCCCGATCCAGAATTCATGTCCCGAGTCAGCTCTGCGTCCCGCCTGTCGGCCCTCCTGTTCTGCCTGGCTGCCCTGACGGCCTGCGGACGCGACGCCAGCAAGGTGGCGAGTGCGGCTGCCGAGCCGAGCGGTACGACGCCGACGACCGCGTCGCCATTGCTGCAAACCACGGCGGCCACGCGTCCTGGCGCATTCGGTGACACGCTCGCCGACTCCATCACCATTCAGCGCGCCGATCGCGGCCGTCTGATGGGTCGTGAAGATGCCATGTGGGTGGTGATGATCAGCGACTTCCAGTGCCCGTATTGCAAGCAGTGGCACGACTCGTCGATGGCGAACCTCAAGCGCGACTACATAGACGGCGGCAAGATCCGCCTGGCGTATCTGCATCTGCCGCTCTCGATTCATCGCCACGCGAAGGCACAGGCCGAGGCGTCGATGTGCGCCGCGGTACAGAACAAGTTCTGGGAGTATGCCGACGCACTGTTTCGTGAGCAGCGAGCGTTTCAGCCCATCGACAATCCGACGGCCAAACTCGACGACATCGGCCGCGAGCTGAAGCTCGATATGCCCGGGTTCAGCCGCTGCCGGACATCCAACGCGATCCGCATGCTGGTCGAGAATGACGAGCGACAGGCCACCCAGGCGCGGGTGCAATCCACGCCCTCCTTCCTTGTCGGCGAGTTCCTCGTGCAGGGCGCCTTGCCGTACAAGGATTTCCGCAAAGCGATCGATACGGCGCTGGCGGTGGCGAAGTCGAGGAGGACGCGCTGAACCCGCTGGTCCGCTCTGTCTACGGAGCGGGCGTAGTTGCCGCGCGTGTCGCCGCGCGGGTCGCGACGCGGCTGGCCCCCGGCAGCGGCTCGAAGCTGTGGCGCTCGTTGGCGGCCCGTGGCGGGCTCCTGGAGCGGGTGACCGCCGCCAGCCGTGCGGTTCGATCGCCGAGCCGACCACTGGTGTGGATGCACGCTCCGTCGGTGGGCGAGGGGCTCCAGGCGCGCCCGGTGGCGCACCGACTCCGTGCGCTCCACCCTGAGCTGCAACTCGCCTACACGTTCTTCTCGCCCAGCGCCGAGCAATTTGCGCCGTCGATCGGCGCCGACATCACGGACTACCTGCCGTTCGATGGGCGCCGCGAAGCCGACGCCATGCTCGATGCGTTGCAGCCCACGGTGCTGGTTTTCGTAAAGCTCGACGTCTGGCCGATGCTGGTGGAGCGCGCGACGATGCGCGGGATCCCCGTCGCGCTCCTCAGTGCCACGCTGGCGGCCCGATCGGGCCGATCAGGGACGTCGGCCCGCCTCCTGCTCCGCGACGCGTACAGCGCGCTTTCAGGCGTCGGGGCGATCGATCAGCCCAACGCGAACCGACTCCTTGCCCTCGGCGTGCGCCCCGAGGTGCTCGAGGTGACCGGTGACACGCGATTTGATCAGGTGTGGGCCCGCGCCGAGGGGGTGGATCGCCAGCGGCCGATGCTCCAGTCGCTGGCCAGCGCGCGCGCCACGCTGGTTGCCGGCTCCACCTGGCCGGCCGACGAAGCGGTGCTGCTGCGCGCCTTCTCGAGCTTCGTGCGCGACGGCGATGCCGCCACGCGACCGCGCCTGATCATCGCGCCGCACGAGCCGACGGCGGCGCACGTGGCACCGATTCTCGAATGGGCGCGAGTGGCGGGCCTGTCATGCACGCTGCTGGCGCAGGCGGAGTCGGACACGACCGCGGCACAGAGCGATGTGATTGTGGTGGATCGCATCGGTGTGCTGGGCGATCTCTACGCCCTCGCCGATGTCGCCTTCGTGGGGGGCGGCTTTCACCCGGCCGGTTTGCACTCGGTGATCGAACCAGCCGCGTTCGGCGTACCGGTGCTATTCGGACCGGGGCACGACATGAGCCGCGAGGCGGGGCTGCTGATCGCCGCCGGCGGGGCGCGCGTGGTGGGCGATGCGAGCGAGACGGCGGCGGCGTTGCGGGAGTGGCTGTCCGAGCGGCCCGCATGTGCTGTTGCCGGAGCTGCGGCTCTGGCGTTGGTTCAGCGTGAGCTCGGTGCTACGGAGCGGTCCGTGCGTCTGGTGCAGCGGTTGTTGCGGGAGCAGATCTAGCGGCGGAGTGATGCTCGGTAAGTGTGCCTACGGATGACTCCGCGTTTGCTACAACCATCGCTGGTTCACGCGAAGGGCGCGAAGTGCGCGAAGAACAGCAAAGACAAAAATGAAAATGTTATGCTTTTCTTCGCGCGCCTTCGCGTTCTTCGCGAACTTCGCGTGAACCTACAGACTCTCGGAATGAACGAGGTCATCCGCACGCGACACGAGCACCACGCTACCCTCGCAGCGGAATCACCAGCGTCACCAGCCCCGCCAGCAACAGCACGGCGGCGGAGCCGAGCGCCCACTTGAGCGTGTAGCGCTGATGATCGTCGAAATCGACGCCGACGAGTCCGACCAACAGGAAGGTGGACGGCACGAGCGGGCTCAGGAGATGCACCGGCTGTCCGATCAATGCGGCCCGCGCCATCTCGGCCGCAGAAATGCCGTACGCCTGCCCCGCTTTCGCGAGAATAGGCAACACGCCGAAATAGAACGCATCGTTGGAGATGAAAAACGTGAAGGGAATGCTGAGCACACCCGTCACGATCGCGAGATACGGACCAAGTACGGGTGGAACCAGCTGGATCACGCTGTCGGCCATCGCGTCGACCATTTTCGTACCCGACAGAATACCCGTAAAAATGCCGGCGGCGAAAATGAGCCCCACCACGGCCAGCACGTTGCCGGCATGTCGTGAGAGCAAGGCCTTCTGCTCATCGATCGTCGGGTAGTTCAGCAGCAAGGCCACCGCGAAGCCGATCATGAACAGCACCGGCAGCGGCAGCACCGCCGCGATCAGCGCGACCAGCAGCGCCACAGTGAGCACCGCATTGACAAGCAGGCGATCAGGGCGACGATGGAGCGTGTCTTCGCTGATATCGGGATTGGCGAGTTCCTCGAGCAACACCTGTGTATTCGCCGTCGATGATGCCCCCATCGCGGCTAAGCGACGGCGCTCGCTCAAACCGAGCCGATACGATGCGTAGAGCACCCAGCAGACGCCGGCGACGATGGCCGGAATCATCGGCACGAATACCGTGCTTACGTCGATGGAGAGCGCGCTGGCCGCTCGCGCCGTCGGTCCACCCCACGGCAGCGTGTTCATGACACCGGACGCCATCATCGTCACGCAGGCCAGCACAAGGGGCCTCATGCCCAGCCGGCGAAAAAGCGGCAGCATGGCGGCGGTCGTAATCATGTAGGTCGTCGAGCCATCACCGTCGAGTGACACAAGCAGTGCCAGCACCGCCGTGCCCACGACCACTTTCATCGGGTCGCCGTGCACGAGCACGATCAGGCGTTGCACGAACGGCTCGAACAGGCCGGCGTCGAGCATGATCGCGAAGTACAGAATCGCGAACATCAGCATCACGCCGGTGGGTGCCAGTTTCGCAATGCCGGCGACCATCATCTCCCCGAGCTGCGGGGCGAAGCCGCCCGCAATGCCGAACGCGACCGGCACCAGAATCAACGCCGTGAGCGGAGAGAGTTTCTTGGTCATGATCAGCGTCATGAAGACGACGACCATGCCGTAAGCGAGCAGCGTGAGCAGCATGGCCGGTTACGGTCGTGCGGGGGCGAGCGGCAGCACGATATGCGACGGATACGTCGCGCTATGCTGAATTGAGATGTCGGTGGTGACCATGCGACGATTCTTGCCCAGCGGCTCGCCGGTATTCGGATTTACGTCGAATCGCGGGAAATTGCTGCTGGAAATGTCGACCCGAATGCGGTGTCCCTTCTTGAACACGTTCGCCGTGGGAAACGGATCGATGGTGAACTCGTACACGCGGCCCGGCTGCAGCATCACGGCATGATCGCGGGTGGCCCGATACCGACCGCGCACGATGGCGTCGGTGATATTGAGGTCAAAACCGCCCGGCCAGTCCGTGCTCGACGGATACACATCGACCAGCTTCGCCGTGAAGTCGGCATCCACCGTGGTGGCAGACGCGAAGAGCTTTACGGTGATGGGACCGATCACCGTCATGTCCTCGGCGAGCGGTTCGGTCTGAAAGACGACCACGTCGGCGCGCGAACGCAGCGGGAGCCATGGTGCCGCTGACGGCGGAAAGCGCGGGTCCTCGCGCTGATTGTACGCCCCGTCTTTGAGACGCGCCGAGGCGCCCCCGCCGATGGTTGGCACCGGATGGCGCGGATCGAACGTGTAGGTGGTCTTCGACTGCAGCGCCTTCGGTTTCGTGGACTGCAGGGAGCCGTCGGCATGGAAGTAATACGGCACCATGCGGGTGCCGGTCACTGGCCAAGCGTGACTCGTACGCCAGTATCCGCCGTGCAGCAGACGTCCGTTGGCATCCTTCCGCCCGTCTCCACTTCCCATGACAAACACGCGAACGGCCGGATCCTTATCGACCCTATTCGGCACGCCCTTGAGGTAGTGATCGAACCAGCGCAGATGAAAGTCGGTGAGGAAATCCACGATACCCGCGCTATCACCGTACGCCACGTCGCCGGCGTAGCTGCGGTTGTTGCCACCATGCGTCCACGGGCCGATCACGATGCGCTGCGGCGTCTTCTTCAGCTTGCGTAGTTCGGTGAAGTTCTTGAACGTGCCGGCCGTGAAAATGTCGTACCAGCCTCCCACGTGCATCATGGGAATGTCTGAGGTCTCGGCGTAGTGTTCGTCCCACGCAAGCATCGGATCCTTCCAATACGCGTCGTAGTCGGCATGCTCGAAGAAGTCGAAGTACCAGCCTTCGTATTGCGAATCAACCGACAGCGGATTGAGCCCGCGCCGCATGGGCTGCACGTTGTACCAGTCCTCGACCTTTTCCTTGGTGAGCAACGCCTTCACATCGGGCGAGCGCGCGTCGGCCAGCAACTGGCTCCATGCCCAGGTCAGCTGACGTCCCATTTCGTACGTGCCGCGGTAGCGCACGCCATGGTCCCAGCCGTTGGCGAGGCCGCCCATGTTGAGCACTACCGACTTGAGCGACGGCGGGTTGTACTGCGCGGCGCCAGCGGCCGTGTGCGCCGAGAAGGACGTGCCCCACATACCGACGGTACCGTTGGCGTACGGCTGCTTCGCGAGCCACTCGATGACGTCGTAGCCGTCGGTCGCGTCGGCGGGCTGCACCTTGGAAAACGTGCCTTCCGACTTGTAGCGACCGCGCGTGTCCTGCAACGCCACGACGTAGCCGCGTTCGGCGTACCACATGGCCAGTTCGGCGAGCGCCGCCTTATTGTACGGCGTGCGATTCAGCAGAACGGGTAACGGCTGTGCGACGGGCACGCCATTTCGCGCGGGTCGATACACATCGGTCGCCATGCGCTTGCCGTCGCGCGTGGGGATCATCAGGTCGGCCGAGACCTTGAGTGCATCGTATTGCTTCGGCGATCCAACCCAGCCGGGTGGCGGCATGCGCGACGCATCGGCGGCGGGGACCTGCGCACGGAGGTTTGACGGGGCGCTTGCGAACTGCGCAGCAAGCAGAAGAAGTCGCATGAATCGAGGCATGCGATAACTTGCCGCGCACGGTATGTCGTCGCTACCGGTCGCCTTTGGCCCGCGTGTAAATCACAATGGCGCCCCAGGGCGTGCGATCGCCGAACTGCACGGCGGCTTCCGTCTTGCCCAGTAGGGCGAAGAAGTAGACATCGCGCGGATTGATGCTCGGATTGCTGCCGCTGAGCGGAATTCCATCCAAGACGATCGTGAGGCAGCGATTGTAGCGCGTGGAGCGGATGCAGTCATCGCGACGACTGGGCACGACGAAGCCTGGATAGCCAGTGGAGCGCAGCAGATCTTCGAAGGAATTGGCGCGCTCGCGCAGCTTCTCTACTTCGACGGGCGGAAAAATGCGCCAACCGCGTCGGCGCGCCTCCATGAGTCGCATGTCGTTCAAGGACGGAGTGGACTTCACCCGCACCGTGTCGGTGCGGATGCCCGTTTCCACGACATTGAAGTTGACGTCGATCGTGTCGCTGGTCCCCAGCGTGATCTCTTCGGATAGCGTCGGTTCCATACCGATACGCGTGATCGAGATCGAGAACGGCTTTCCGCCGCTGTTGACGCGGAACTGGAAGCGGCCGTTGGCGTCGGTGACCGTGGCACCAATGGAGCGGCCATCGCGCAGCAGCGCCATCACGCGAGCCTGATCGAGCGGCCGCTCGTCGCCGGCATTCTTGGCATAGCCCCGAAGTATCTGCGCCTGCGCGGTGGCGGTGGGAAGAGACAGCATCGCCCAAAACACAGCGACCGCGACCGAGACTTTCGTCACGTTCGCGGTCGCTGTGGTGTTGCTGCCGTCCAGACGCACAACCGTATTTGCTACGGGTTGGGCGTTGTACGCGGCGGCTGCTTGTCCACGTAGTACACCACGCCCGGCGTGGTGAACCGAGCGCCGGCCGAGTTCGCGGGCGTTGCCGGGAAGGCAATCGCCGTGATGATCGAGCCGGCGATGGTGGCGCCAGCAAGCGGGTCAACCGAAGCGCTACCGGCGGTACCGGCCGGAGCGGCGGCGCTGATGACCGCCGTGGTGGAACCGGCCGCGGTGACGCGAGCCGCGAAGGCACCCGTCGCGCGCGGGAGGTATGCCGACACCGTGTTCAGTGCCACGTTCGCAAGCAACGGGGTGCCGGTGATGACGTCCGTGGTCGTCGGCGTGGCGTAGATATCGACGTTACCCACGTCGAGGCCGGCGTGAATGGCGCGAAACGCGATACCGGCGGGCGTGGCCGGCAACACGTCGTTGATCACCACGAGTCGCTGCTTCGGCGTTGAGCCGGGGCGGGCGTAGCCGAGGTGCAGGAGTGTGTAGTACTTACCGGCCTCGAAGGTGAGGGTGGTGTCTACGAGGATGTTCGTATTTCCGGCCGCCGATACGTCAGCACTGAACGTAAACACGCGGAGTTTGCGTGCCTTTGCTTCGGTGGGCTGGTAGTTGCCCTGACCAACGCTCCGGAACGCCACGTTCGCGAAGGTGATCGGCGAGTACGCGACCTGGTCAATGAAGCGCACGGTGGTGCTGAGCGTGTCGGGCACGGCGTTGATGTAGCGCACAAACGCGAGCGGCGGCGTGTTCGGTCTTGTGGGCTCATCGCTGGGCTCAGTGCAACCGACCATCGCCGATACTGCCACGCCAAGAAGGGAAAATCGGGAGAGCCGCATATGGCTTGAACTCCGAGAGAAAGCGAAATAGGAACCAGCAACGCAGTCATCGCGCCGTAGCGCGCGGTGACTCAGGATGAAATCGGTGGCTCGGGGGTTGGCAGACTAGCCGGATCGCCAAAGATGTTCAGCGAACGAGCGAGCGTTGTCATGATCGCGACGGTAATTGCACCAACCAGCATGAGCGTTTTGAACTTGGAAAATTTCCGGGCCCGATATCCCAGAACGGCCTCTTCCGGAATGGATACTCGTTCACCGGTCCAGGTGGCCGAGTTTCCGCGCAGATCCGTCACGCGATACACGTCCATAACAATCGATCCGTCTTGGCGACTGATCACTTTTCCATCGATGCGATCGACCGACGAGCCGACCCGATCACCGAGAAGCAGGCGACCGCGATCATTGATCACGATGCCCGCCTCTTCGGCGATTTTCGGCGGTGTGGACTGCAGTGGGAGAAACGAGTAGCACCCGAACTGCGTCGCGAGCGCCAGCCCGCACAGCGCGAAGACTGCGCGGTTCGCCATCACGGTACGAAAACGTGCGGGAGGAGGCGTTGGACGCGCCAGCATCAGAATCCGTACGTGCTCACACCAGAACGGTTCGTGCCGTTGTAGTACGGCTTCTGTCGCGCCTGCATCTCCTGGTACGGAACCGGCCATTCCACCGGCGTACCCGAGACCAGATCGCCCCAGCCACGATTATCGGAGAACATGATGAAGTAGCCGCTGTAGGCCGTCTCCATCCGCTTCTCGTACTTCATCGCCTCGAGGAGACTTCCGCAACCAGTCACGGTGAACGACGGCGCCTGCGGCACGCGCGGCACGCACGTCGCCAGGTTGGTCGAATACGGCGCGGTCGCGCTCGCGACGGTGCCGATCGCATCGAGGCCGTTGCGCACACGCGACACGTTCACGAGGGCGATGGCGGCCGGAAGGTTACCGGTGCGGATGTATCCTTCGGCCGCCAGCATGTCCATCTCGGTCTTGGACATGTCGACGTAGTTGCCGATCGATCCAGCCAGGAACTGAGTGCCGTAGCGACGGTAGTCGTATTGCGAATCGCCCGGGCCCACCAGCGGGACATCTTCGCCGGTGGGGCGATTCCGCATGTAGACACCGGCCGGCGGCGCTGGACTTGGCGCGGTGGCCTGCTGCGCGGCGCGCGTCGCGCCCGTCGGCCAGCGACGATCGGGCGTCACGACCGTAAAGTTCCGACGCGCGTTCACCGGCGTCGCCAACCACGCGTCATACGCGCCAGATACGTCGGCCATGCCGAAATAGAAGTACGGCAACGCGTGCCAACCACCGACGGAATACATCTGCGAGAAATCATAGGCCGCGGTCCAGCCCGTCGTTCCGCCCAGTGAGATCACATGGTCGGCCGCAATGCCGTTCGTCGCATCGGCGATCACGGCATTCCAGTCGACCGCGGCGCGCGCGGCCGGCGTGCGCGGCACGCCCGCGCGGTATCGCGCTTTCAACGAGCGCGCGAGACGAACGAAGTTGTCACGCGTGAGGGAGACGCCGCTGATCCACGTGGAGGGAAGTGGAAAGCCGTTGGCACCAGTAGTCGCGGCCGGACTGCTGGCGATGGCGATGGCGGAATCCAGCATGGTCAGCGCGGCGGTGGCCACGGCAACCGCTCCCGACAAACCCGGCACCTCATCGGTGGGAGTGGCCGGTGTGACAATCGCCGCCGAGTCGTAGGCGAGCGCCAGATTGCCCAACGCTTGGCCGATAATCAGAAAAGAAAACGCCTTGGCGCGGGCGTCCTGCGCCGGACTCCCGATTGTCTGCCCCGTCGTGGCGAGGCGATTGATCGCGGCAACCGCATTCGAACCCGTGCGTGAGACGCGCGAGAAGGAATTGAAGTTGGCAAGATTGCCGACCTGATTGTCGTTGCCGAGCTCGTTGGCGATCACCGAGCGCGGGATCTGCGATCGCGCGGCCATGCCGAAGTTGGCAACCGACGCGATGTTCTCCCCGCCGAAGATCTTGGCTTGGGTGTTGACGGATTCGGTGGCGCGCTGGGGATTGTTGAGTTGAACACCGAGCCCCCCCACGACCCCTTCTACACCCGCCGGCGTGGCATACGCGCGCGCCACGTCCGGGTTGTTGATGTTGGCGACGTTCAGTGAGTCGCCACTGCAGGCCATGAGCCCCAGCAGCACACCACTGCCCGCGATATACTGCGAAACGTGCGTACGCATCGAATATCCTCAAGAGGCTGTGCACAGCGCGCCGCGGGAGGTCCCGGGCGCGCTGCCCACGTCAGGGTCAGAAGCTCGTGCTGAGCGAGAAGGTAAAGGTGCGAAGATTCGGGAAGCTCGCCGAGTCGATGGCATTCAACACACCGGAACCCAGCGACCCGCCTCCAACGCCAACTTCGGGATCAAAGCCCTGATACTTGGTGAACGTGAAGACGTTACGACCAATCAACGCGACGTTCCAATTGCCGATGCCGGCGATCGGACCAACCCGGTAGCCTACCGAGAGCTCACGGATCTTGACGAAGCTCGCATCTTCGGTGGTGTTGTTGTTCGGTGCGAGCACGTCGTACAAGCCGCCGATACCACCGGTCGACACCGCCCGGAAGTAGTAGCCGATAGGCCTCGCGTCGGCCACGGACTTCCCAGCCTGGTCGGCATCCCGGTGCATGAAGTCGCCAAGCGACCACTGGCGCGCGCGATTCCAGACGTCCTTGCCCACGGTTGCATCGAGAAGGCCGTACGCGGTGACGCGCTTGTAGCGGAAGTTCTGCGCTGCTGACCACCGGAAGGCCGGAATCGCGTTGCCGACCGGCAACACGGGCACGGTGCCGTTGGCATCGCGCTCGAGGATCGGGAAGCCCCAGTTGAGCGCATCTGCGGTCGTGCCACCCTTCCACGGGGCGTCAGCTGCCGGCAAGCGCGTCATCCACAAATTCTTCGTGATGCCGTCGGCGAGCGTGTTCCCCTGTCCCACGTAGACGACGAAACCGTCCGAGTTGCGCTGGAAGTCGAGGCCCGAGCCGCACCGCGCCTGGAAGTCGGCGGGGAGCTGACCGCATTCCTTGACGAACTTGCGGCCGTAGATCTGCCCCATGTTTCCGCCCTGCACGATCTTGAACATCGTCTCGGAGCCTTGGAAGCCATCGGCCGTCTGGAAGTACTCCGGGATGTCCAGTCGAGAGATCACCGACGTGGTACGATCGTAGTTGAAGCGCACGGAGTAATCCACGTGACGCGAAGCCACGAGCGGCACGTTCAGCGAGACTTCGAGCGTATTGTTGGTGAGCTGGCCCGCGTTCGTCCACTGGCTGGCAAAGCCGGCCGCGGCGGGAGGCGGCGGCTGCAGCAGCTGGTCGTTGATGACGTTATTGGAGTGGGTGACCGTGAGCCCGTACTTGCTGAACAGCTCGAGGTCCATTCCCATCTCCTTTTCCGTGGAGACCTCGGGCCGCAGGTTCTTGTTGCCCAACTGATTCGGGTTGAGCGCGCCACCGGCACCAATGGTGAAGGTTTCGTATTGCGCCGTAAAGTTCGGGCGGTTACCCGCCTGCCCAATCGAATACCGGAACTTGAGATCGGAGATCTGGTTCACGTTGAACCAGGGCTCATCAGACAGGCGCCAGGCGAACGAGGCGCGACCGTAGGTCTGCCATCGGTTTGCCGCGCCAAACAGTGAGGCGGCGTCACGACGCACCAGGGCGCCTACGATGTAACGACCCTTGTAGTCGAGGTCGAGGTTGGTGAAGAAACCCAACTGACGAACCGTTTCGTTGAATCCGGAGGTGAAGAACTCCTGAATCGTGGCGTCAGGGTCACGCAAGCCCGGCACGGCGATGTTGTTGCCGCCCGTGGACTGGCCGATATCGTTCTGCGTTTCGTACAGGTACCGCAACGTGAGGCGCGACGACAGGTTTTCGTCGAACCAGCTTTTGCGCGCCGACACATTGCCGGAGGCGTTGAGCGAATACGACCGATTGGCACTCCGGCGATTCTGACCGAGGTTGGTAGCACTCAGCGCCGCCGTGCGGTAGCCGCGATCCTGCTGCGACTCCTGGAAGTTGTTACGCGCATCGTAGCCGAAGTTGAACTCGCCATCGAGCCAGCTCAGCGGGGTCCACCGCGCCGTGGCGTTGCCCACGAACCGATCGATGCGGTTGAGCGGCTGGAAATTCTGGGCGTTGTACGCCGGATTGAGATTCCCAAGGCCCTGCGCATTCGGGTTCGAGCGGATGTACAACCGGTCTTTCGAGTCGGTCGCGAACAGATTGACGAAGGCGGGCATGCGCGTAAGCGCGAACCAGCCAGCACCGTTGTTGTAGTCGAGGGCGTTGGAGTAGTTGGAGCGCAACGAGAAGTTCACATTGCCACCCAACTGCTGGTCGATGTTCATGCGTATAGAGTTACGCGTGTATCCCGGCAGCAGCTTCACCGAGCCTTCCTGTCGCAACTGATTGACGGAAGTGAAGAAGTTGGTGCGCCCCACGCGACCCGTGGCATCGAGCGTCGAATTGATGACCTGTCCGTTGGTGACGAACTGTCCGATCGGGTTGTAGACCTTCGGGAATTCGTTCACCTGGAACAGCGTGCGCGACAGCAAGGCGCCCGGATTCCGGGCAATGCCACCGTCATTACTGAACGTGGCGGCCGGCAAGGAGAATTCGTTACCGTCGTTGTTGATGCGGTACGCTTCTTGGTAGATGTCCACCGTGCGTGAGCAGTCGGCCGCACCGGACACGGCGACACAAAAACGGGAGGCCGTTTCGTCCATCAGCATGAAGTGCGTGCTGGGATACTCGTACTCGCGCTCGATATCCGACAACCCGTATTCGACATTGGCGCGGAACTTCACGCCTTCGCTCTGATTCTTACCCGAGCGCGTCGTAATCTGGATGACACCGTTGCCGGCGCGTGAGCCGTAGAGCGAGGAAGCGGCAGCACCCTTCACGACTTCGATGTTCTCGATGTCCTGCGGATTGATGTCCTGCAGGCCACCCTGCGAGACCACGCCGTCGATGATGTACAGCGGGTCCTGACCGCGACCCGTCGCGTTGATCGACTGGGGGCCGCGCAACAGGATCGCCGGCGCCGTGCCCGGGCGGCCCGAGGCCGACACGATGTTGGCGCCGGCCACCTTACCCTGCAGCTGCGAGAGCGGGTTGGAACCCGGCACCGGCATGTCCTTTTCGCTGACCTGCGCGACGGAGAAGGCCAGCTTCTTCTGCTCCGTCCCGGCGGTCACACCGGTGGTGACGACTTCCTGCAGGCGATTGATATCCTTCGCCAGCGTGTAGTCAAACGACTGCGGGCCCGCCTTCAAGGTGATGGGCTTCGCATCAGCCTTGTAGCCAATCGCGCGGGCACGAAGCTGCAACGCCTGCCCTCGCACGCGATCGCCCGGGATCGTCATGGTGAAGCGACCCGCCGCGTTGGTACCCACCGAGATGGCGAGTTCAACGATGTAGACGTTGGCGTTTTCAATGGGATCACCGAACTCGCTCTTCACGGTTCCAGTGATAACGGCCGGACCCTGTGCCTGCGCCACGACGGGCATCAGCAACAGGGCAACGGCGATAGGGACCTGCGACAGCCACCGCATAAATCTCGACATGCTCAGCCCTCGGCGCATCTGAAGCCGGAAACGGGGGAGAGAAAGCTCACCGGCGGGAGTGGAGATCCCGCCGGCCGACAAACCCGACCACCTGCCTCCGCGGAGGACAGCCAGCCAGGGTACTGCACCGGTCGCTCGCGCGAATCGCGTGCGCGCCGGGGAACACCAACCGAAAACCTGGCGGACAACCCGCTGCAGCGCGGCGAGGCGCGCATGCTGGTTGATCGCGAAGGTGGATGTCGAGGGACGAGGGACGCGCTGTCCGCATGGGACGAGGCGACCGAGTTCGGGATTGTCCCCCCGACCGTTCTTCTTGTCCCACCATTAGAACCGCAATAGTACCGTTCGCGTCACATGTCGGCAATGCCGCATCACAGAACGAGGGACCGGACGGAATCACTGTGACAAAACACCGCGCCCGATCGAAGAAAATCGATCGGGCGCGGTGTGTTTTGTAGTCATCGACGACGAGTGGCTTTAGCCCTGGCCGCGCTGGCCGTCAATCGATGATCACTATTTTCCGAGGATTGGATTGGCCGACGCTCAGCGACGCGATAGCGGCGCCGGCGTCCAGTTGAATCCAATGGCGAACGTGTCCTGCGCCCCGGCGAGCTCCGAGCCCGTGAACGCCGCCGCCGCCCGCACGGCAAACTGCGAGTTCACCTGGAAATTTACGCCCAGGTCGAAGTTCAAGCTGACCTCCGACTGACTGCCGTCGTTGCGACCACCGCTGCTGGCGATGTCGACCGAGGCACGGGGATGGACATACGGCGTAATGGCCATGCCCTGCTCGAGATCGAACGTGTGCCCGATGCTCACACCGATCGGGATACGGACCAACGTGTAGCCACCACCGAACGCCGCGCCCGCGCCCGCCGTGAAGAGCAGATCGAGGGGCTGATCACCGCGCGCTCGCGTCAGCTCTTGACCGATTCCACCGCCCACGAATAACGCCAGGTTGTCGCTGCCCTTCCGGTCGGTCAGACCGGCATCGAGTTGCCAATGCCGACGCGGCTGCCACCCTTCGCGCCATTGGAACAGCGCCGTGGTGCCGGCACCGCTCGACACCGCAGCGGTATAGTCCCGCGTTGACGCGGTGGGCACCTGCATGGACGGATAGTTCGACGCCTGCGCGTCAGCGCGTTCGGTCACGGTGCAGGCGGCCACCACCGCGCCAAGCGTGAAGGCCACGGTCATACGCAACGTCATCATCGATCAGGCTCCGGGGTACAGGAAAGTCAGAAAAGGAATCGGCAGAAATCAACGCCAGCCCACCGTGGTTCGCCACAGCAAGTCGGGACGAACGCGTGTCGTGCAGTTCACTACGCGTGTGACGGCCCACAGATTCTTCCCTGTGAATCCGATCCGGCAGTCTCTCTCTTCAGTGACGCGTCTCGCGCCTCTTACCACCCAGGCTCGGCTTTGGTCCACCCACCTGCTGCATTCGCTGTGTGTGGCGGTGGCCGCGATCACCGTGCGTCCGCTGCCAACGGTGGGCGCGCAGGAACGCCCCGCGGCATCCTCGGCCGAAATCGACTCGCTGATTCGGCAGGGGCTCTCCCTCGTGGCCAAGGGAGACACCGCCGAGGCGCTCGAAGCGCTCGAACGGGCGACCGATCGCGCCCCACGGAATGTCGAGGCGCTCTACCAGCGTGGGCGCCTGCTCACGCGTACGACGTCGTTGGGCTTCAACAATACGCCGCGCCAAGTGCTCGCCTGGCGGTTGCTCAATCGCGGCGCCGATCTGGCGCCGCGCGATGCGCGATTTCTCCTCGAACTCGCACGGCTGCGGCTGCGCACGCCGCTGTTGCGAGCCGACGCCGAGCGACTGCTCGGCAAGGCCGTGACGGTGGCCGTCGCCGCAGCCGACACGACGATGATCGCCGAGTCATCGAGTGAGTTCGGTCGTCTGTACGAGCGACGATACCGCACCACGCGCAAGCGGCACGTTTATATCGCGAACATCTTCTTCGATCAGTATGCCGCGCGGAACCGCCTGCACTACGTGCGTGAGTTTCTCGAGCATCAGATTCGCCCCATCGACAACGCCGGTGCTGCCGATCGCGCCGAGGCCGACCGGCTCTACCGATTGGCCCTCTCGGTCGATCCCGAGCATGTCGCGAGCGGGGTCGGTTTGCTTGGCCTGCTGTACGACGAACAGCGCTACCCCGAGATGCGGGCCGTGGCCGCACCGTTTCTCACACGCGAGTACGACATCCGGCATCCGAACCCGATTCCCGGCGAGGCGGACGTGGCATCGGTGGCGACGGTCGCATTCGCCGATGGACTCGCTGCCGCCAGGCTCAGTGCGCCCGCCGACGCGCAACGGGCCTTTTCCGTGGGGCTGGCCCGGCTGTCCCCGCGCGAGCGTCGCGACCTGCTCGATATCTCCCGACTGCTCACGCGCGGCGACAGTGTGCGCGTGGCGGGGCTGAACGACACCGCGCGTGACGCCACCGTCCGTTCGTTCTGGGAAACGGCCGATCCGCTGATCAGCACGCCCGAGAATGAAGCACAGCTCGAGTATTTCGCCCGTGTCGCCGTCACCATGCTGCGCTACGACGATGCCGAGCAAGGCGTGCGTGGATGGAGAACCGATCGCGGCACCATCGTGATTCGTTATGGCGAGCCGCCGGTGGAGGTGTTGCTGCCGCCAGCGAATGACATTTCAGCGCGCGACGTGACCGGTCGCATCGTCACGGTCTTCTCTTATCCGGCGCTCGAGCTGGAATTCGTGTTCGCCGGACCGCCGGCCATGAACTCGGCGGGCTTCGCTGGCGACTTTCGCGACGTCGCCGATCAGCGTCGCAATGATGAGCCCTTCCGACTCGACGAGATGGCGGCCCGAACACGCGTCGATTCGATGAGTGTGCAGGTGGCACGCTTTCGTGGACGCAGCGCCAGTGAATACCAAGTGCTCACGGCGGCCGCTGCGCGGCCAGCGCGCTTCTATGACGGAGTGGAGATCGACCGTGGCCAGCTGTCGATCCGGTCGTTCCGCGGATCGCCGGATCGCCTGCGAATGGTCGACTCACAGCAGGTCACGGTCGCGCTTCCGGCGTCGCGCCCCGTGGAATATCTCCGGCTCGACACGCTGCCGGTCGGCGACCACCGCGTGCGTATCGAAGTGGTCGACCCCAGCGTGCAGTCGGCCGCGGCGCGGGCCAATGTCTCGGTCACGCTGCCCGCCATGCGCGACACGTCCCTCGCATTGAGCGATGTCTTGCTCGGCACGCGCACACCCGAAGGCATGGGCCGTGCACTGCGGTCACTGGCTGATGCGGGCGTGCGTCCTTTATACGGTACGCGCATCGCACCACGAGACACCTTTTCGCTGTATGTCGAGGCGTATGGTCTCCGCGCCGATGCACGAGGCGATGTGCAGATCGAGATCACCTTGGCGGTCACGTTGCTGGAGATCAATCGCTCAGGGCCAATCATCGAGCGATGGATGGGAAACCTTGCTGACGTTGTAGGACTGACGCCCGAGGGTGACAAGCAACTCGGCATGCGGTTCAACCGAACAGAACGTCTCGACGGTCGCGATCGTGTGCCGCTACTGACGTCCATCGGTATGGGTACGGCCCCGAGCGGCCGCTATCGGCTCGACGTGCTGGTGCGCGAGATCGGCAGCGACCGTCGGGCGCTGGTGTCGCGCGAATTCACCATCGGCTCCATTGGAGAATCCGGGAAATGACGCAATCGAAGGGACGCATCGTGTCGCGGGGACGGTCGCTCGCGGTCGCCTGCCTGCTCCTGGTGGGCGCCGCATCGCCCGTGCTGGCGCAACGCGCTGACAACGAGGCCGCCGGATCGCCGGTGCGTCGACTGCGCTATACGGTGGTCGGTGGGCTGGTGGGCGTTGCCCTCGCGGCCGGCTACTCCAGCGTCGTGGACAAGGCGGTGCCGCCGTCGTGCGATCCGTGGGGCTGCGCGATGCCGTTCCTGAGTTTGAGCGGCGCGATCACGGGATTGTTTCTCGCGCGCGAGATCGATGCCCAGCGCCGGGCGGAGCGACCGCGGGTGGGGATACGGGATCGCGTCGGACTCGAGGTCGCGGTGCTGCCGGCCATGCCGAATGGCATGTCGCTGCGCGATTCGCTGATCGCGATCGTTTCTGACAGTGGTGTCTCGCTGTTCGCGGCCGAGGCGAAGCCGCGCGCGTTGCGCCGACGGGGCGTCGGACTGCGCGGTCTGCGCGATGTGGCGCTGCTGCCGGGCAATGAACGACTGTTGGTCAGCAGCGACGTGGCGCTGTACGGCACAAGTAGCCGCGCGGGCACCGCGTCGCGCCTTTTGGACGGGGCCATCACGGCCATTGCGGTGGGTGGTGACGGCTGGCTGGCCGCGCGCGGGGCCGCCGTCACCGTCGAGTCGCAGCGCGGCGGCGCGACGGTGCGCGATTCGATCGATATCGGCACCCCCGCCATCAGCGCCGCGTACGACGAGAGTTCCGCGTCGTGGTGGGTAGGTACCGACTCGGCGCTGCTTCGGCTGGACGGAACCACGGGCAGTGGCCTGCGCATCGCCGAGCGCATCAGCACGGGTGCTGGTGTGCGCGCTATCGCGTCCTCGCGCGACTGGGTGGCGGTGGCCCTGGGCGAGGCCGGCGTGACGGCATGGCGCCGCGGCGACGCGGGCGGCGGCATCATCACGCCGGTGCGTCTGCAGAGCGAGCCACGCTTCGCGTACGACCTGGCATTCTACAACGGCACGCTGCTGGTGGCCGGCGGCACCGACGGCTTGGTGCGCATCGCTCTCGACCCCACGCCAACCGTGCTCGGCGTATCGCGCGACCTGCCCTTCGCCACGTTACTGAAGGTCGATGCGAAGAATGGTATCTGGGTTGGCGACCGCGGCCGAGGAACGCTGAATCGCGTCACGTATCCGGATACGCCGCGGTAAAGCCGTGTGTCTGGCCAGCCCCTGAACAGCATTCACCGCGAATTTGCACGAATCATCGCGGATGAACCGCATCAAGAACATGATTGCTTTCGACTCGTCGCACTGACGCCTCGCCGCGCGACGGGTACATCCGTGCCGTGTCCGCGTTGATTCGCGGTAAAGCCGTGTGTTTAACCAGGCACCGAACAGCATTCACCGCGAATTTGCGCGAATCATCGCGGATGAACCGCATGAAGATCGAACAGTCGTGGGGCCAAAACGCGGCCCGCCGAGAGAGGCGGGGGCGGGGGGTTTTTGCCACGGGGGGGTAAAGCACCCC
>NZ_JANPLK010000028.1 GCF_031426495.1 Gemmatimonas sp.
GCCAACGTGCGTGGTGGTGCGCGGCGGGGCAGCGCGCACGTGGGCCGCTCGGCGCGTCGGCGCGCCCGATAGTAGGTCGCCGGCGCGACCCCAAGGCTCGCACAGAGCCCGCGCAGGGACGTCGCCGCCCCGTGCGTCGTGACGATGCTCACGAGCGCGTCTCGGTGGGCTCGTCGAGCGGCGGGAGCGTCAGGCCCAAGAGCTGCGAGAACTTTTTTGGGGCGTCGATGATGAGCTCCGCACGCTCCGCGCGCGCGGTCGCCTTCGCCAACGCGCGCTCCAGCTCCACGATCTGCTTCCGCGTGGGATCGGGCGCCGACCGCGCCGGTCCGCGGCGCTTCGCCGGGCCCTGCAAGTCGCCGCGTCGTCGGGCGGCGCGCCACACGGCGAGATGGGACGAATACAGGCCTTCGCGACGCAGGAGCGCGCCGAGCTCACCCGGCTTCGTGCACGCGTCAGCGGCGGCGAGGATCTGGAGCTTGTAGGTCGCCGTGAACTGGCGGCGGGTCCGGGTCGGTGACACCCCGGTATCATGGAGAAGCAACGGCGCAACGGAAAGAGCAGACGACATGGGAAAGCCTCGATCACCCTCGTACACTAAACTCGGGATGGATCGGTGTCTCACTCATATTGTCAGAGAGGGCGATGCGACGACGGAGCTGGTCGAAACCGCGCAGCACATAGCACTGGCAAGGAGGGTCTTCGAATTCCGCAGCATAGGGCCGACACCGGGCAGAAATTGTCGCTTGTCGACGGCCCTTCGGGGAATCGTGCGGTGACACTCGCGCGTCCTTCATTTCGCCGGCAGCGTAGTGCCACGGTTGCGGACGAGACATCGCTCCCCGCGTCACGATTGTGCAGACAATGCAAATGGGTAGGGGAGCGCGCATGTCGGCAGACTCGTCTCGTCCGTGTACGTTGTCTGATTGCCTACGGCGCGATCTCAACCCTTTGCGGAAGTGTGGCGGCACCGACATAGCTACCGACGACGTCGATGTATCCGGCGTCAGTGATCCGTGCATCGATCAGCGCTTGGCGACGCTGCGACGGTGCGAAGAACAGACGGGTTGCCGTGGTCACCGCGCCCATTCCGATTGGATTTCCCGTCACAAAGACCGTTGCGAGTAAGCCGTTGGTGACTGGTACCCACACCGGCGCCGTGCGGACACTCTCCGCTGTAATCAGGTAAACAAACGCACCACGGAACTCGCTGGCGCGCGGCGCCGCCGGCAATGTTGTCAGAGTCGCGCGCAAGGCATCCGTTCCCGACACGACGGCCGCCTCCGGTGATGCGGGGACACCGAACGTCCCCGGATGGTCAAATCTAATCCATCCATCGCAGCGACCGGCAAAGTATTCCGGAGCGTGGTCGCCGCGCTGCAACAGCGCGTGCAGCATCTCGTGACGTACCGTGGCCCCGTCCTCGGGGGTTACCAGTGCTACTCTGTTGCCCTCACTCCACCAGTAGCCGTCATAGCGTTTGCCGTCGACAATGAGCATTGGGTCGCGCGTGCGGAAGAACTGTACGGCCGCCAGCGAACCGCGCCGACCCGAACACTGCTCAACCAGCGACCACCATAGCGTGAACTCTGGCGGCGCCTGTAACTCTACCAAATTACCGCTCGGAAACTCGGGACCCACCAACGAGTCACACGCGGCCACGCACAAGGTGAGCACCAAAGCCAGTACAAAGCGCGTGCATTGTATCGCGGCGTTTCGCATACGTGTGGGGAAAAGGATTGCCGCGGATTGCGATCCAACCAATAGAGCAGGTCCTCGATAACGGAGATCGCAGGCCACAGCGTTCCGTAGCCCGGAGCTTCCGCGATACAGGCGGCAGCGGCACTCCAGACTTCGTGGTCGTCGCGTTCCCCATGGACGGTTGAGTTTCTAAAGTAGTGTGGGTCGTTGCGGTCCCGTACTCACCGTGACTAAGTACCCGGCTTCGGAGATTGCGGTGCGGCTTTGCACAGCAAGGATACTGGTGTACATGCTATGCACGCTACGCGGTGGCGGTCTCGTCAAGAAGTGGGCAGCCGCGCGTCAGGCGGTGGCCTTCCGGATGCGGGGACTGTAGGGACTTCGACGCCGTCGGTATAGCGCATACCACGGAAGACTTCGCGGCATGGCTCGGGCGCGTTCAGCTTCAGAAATTGTTGCTCGGCGATCAGGAGCAAACGCCAGATGATCGCCGTAGCGCGTGCTACTTTCCTGAATCGCTTCGCCGCACTCGTGCGCAGGCGCAGCGCCGCAAACGGCGGTCCGAGGACGTTGGTGGTCCGGAGATGACGCCAGTGCTCTTTTGGAAACTGGTGTTACGTGAGCATGCGCGCCCAGTGTGGATCCAGCCGTTCTCATGCTCTGGGAAAGCGGAGGCGATACGCGCGATCAAACGCCTTCAGTTCATGCTCCGCATCGGCGACCGACTCCGCCGTCGCTATGCGCTGTACCGCCGCTTGGACGTCGGGCTGCTGCTTGATCGGGACGGCATCGACCACGTTGCGAAGCTTGTGATTCTAGCTGCGCTGCTCGACCGCGTTCGGCCACACCTGGGCGACCGCGCTCCATAGACCCAACGCGCCATCGCCGATCACGCACGCCGGCGCGGGCAGGACGCGCGCCGCGAGGTCGCGTAGACTCTCGCTTGAATCGCGGTGGCCGCTGTCGACCGCGGGGACCACTATGGTGCTGTCCGCCAGCGCGCCGATCAGCACTAGGATCGCGGCCTTCGTCGACTCGAGACCGGCCTTCGTGTAGATCCCGTCGGCCCAGACGAACACGGGCTCGGGAACGGACAGGTCCTGCGCCCACCACCGCGCGTCGTCGCTCGGCCAGGCGTTTCCGGCTGCTCGCGCTCAGCGGCTCGCCGTCGCCGAGGAGCCCGCGTAGCGCCAGGATGAAGTCGCCGATGGAGAGGCTGGGCAGATACAGCTCCGGGAGCAACTTCGCCACCTCCAGCGTGCGACGCTGGAACAGCGAAACGATGCGGCTCTCAAACGGCGCGGCGAGCCCCTGCACGCGCGGGCGACGATTCGCGCTCGTCTCGTTCATCAACGCTACCGAGCGCGGCTTTTCGTAGCCGTTGCGATAGCCGACGGCGGCATCGGCCGAACTGCGGGCATGACGACCGCTAGCCAACAGGTCGTCGACTTCTTCGTCCACTACACGCGGTAGGCAGGTATTCACTTGCTCACGAATGAACGTGGCAATCGTCGCTCACGTCGGCCTTGACGTGGACGTAGGAATATCGATCTTCAGCCGGGGCGGATGCTCCATTTCGATGCTGGGATGCTGCCGGGGTAATAGGCGTACCCGAGAAGGTGCCACCGTTTGCTGTTCATTTCCACACTTTTTGATTGTACCTCGGATGGGCCTCTGAGAGTTGGCACTCTTCCCAGACCCAGCCTTCACATGACGCAGCCCTAGCAGTGGGGCAATGGAGTCAGAATGCACGTGCGGATGTTGCTGGTCCCACTTCTCGTCGCTTGCAGCATCGCCAGCCCAACGCTGGGTGTGCAGGCGCAATCGTCTCGCGGCGCTGTAGAGGCGGACATTGGGGTTGGCGGCGGCCACGGCTGGGGCGGCGGGCAACGCGTGACACGCACCGTGGCTGGTGCAAACGGTATCCTCGCATGGCACCAACGCCCGTCTGGGGGTGCTACGTTGGGAGTTGGCGTCACCTCACACATATCGCTGGGCGGGAACGACTGCACGATCTCCAGCGCCGGTGGGGGCTGCATTCCCCAGTACCCAGATTTTTTCGCTTTCAGTCTCCTCGGCGGATGGCGCGGGCCACATGCGACCCGGGTGCTTGTCGGTCCGGCCCTGGTGCGCAATCTGACGTCTCGCCCGGACTCGGCGACGTCCAGCTTCGGCGTGCAATCGCGTCTCGACATCGCCTCCCCTGCCTTCGGTCACGTGCGGGCCACGCTGTTCAGCGAGGCGTTGGTCGTGCCGAGGTTCCGTGGCGCCGCCTTCGCCACGTTCACGCTCGGAATCGGCCTGCGCGTGCCGTAACGCCGTCCGGCATACAGCAGCGTCATTGATAAGGTTTACTCGCTGGCGTTTCGTGAATGCGCATATGAGTGCAGGTGGTGCCTGTTCTGGATCTGATCACGGAAGGCGCACTCAACGCTCTGGCGAAAACAATGGCTGATGATGGCGGGTATGCCGACGGAGCGCGCCGCCTGGGCTCGCATGGTCGTACGGGATGGCGAACATGACAGTCAACGCACACGTAGCTGACACAGGGACGAGCAATTTGCCGATAAGTGGTGTCTATTGTTGAAATCGTCACGCAGCGAAGCTGCCCGCCTGAAACTCTCAACTGCATGTGAACGCTATGATTCCTCGCTCAGCGACTGCATCGGTGGCACTCGCATGCTTCGCGTTGTGCGCCTCACGGATCGACGCGCAGACGCGACAGCATGATGTGGAGTTTTCGAGTGGCTTGGCAGCAACGTCGAGCGCGTTGTCCAATACGGGGCCACTTGGTGCCGTCGTTCGTCTTGGTATCGCGCAACGGAACAGTCGCGCCTACCAATTTCGACTTGATGCGGAGGCGTCGTTTGCCTCGGCCGACATCAGTGCGGACTCAAAGGCGGCATTGCGTTCCCTGGGCATCACCTACGGAGTGACGGTGGGACCAGCATCGCGCGCCATTGCTCCGTACGGACTTGCCGGAGTTGGCGTCACTTGGATCAATGGCTACGAAGGAGTGGGTTGGGCCGGAATTGGACCCACATCTCGATTGGGAATCGGTCTTCGATTTCCATTCAAGCAGAAGGAGCTGCGTGCGGAAGTGGCCGTCGTCAGTGCGTTTTGGTCAACTAGTTCGACATGGAGTCCGCGCGCGCTATACTGGCCGCTCACCATCGGATTGGCTTTTTAGGAGAACACAGCGATGCATCAGCGAACCGTTATTTTGGACAGGGCAGAGCTGATTGATCCAGATGTGCGCGCCAACCGCTTGCTGGTACTCGATACAATGGGTGAGGCACGGCGGCTCGCTGCCGCGTAGCGACGCTTCCACAACCCGCCGTCAGCGTCAGCGCTCGGTTTAGAAGCGAGTCGGTACGGCAACCGGCAGCGCGGTGAGTTGGAGTCGTATCACGCTGCTGCCCTCGTTGTACGACGGGCAACCGCCCCGGAAGCGCGCATATTCCGCGTCGCGCTCAACGATGAGTGGCTGGTATCCTTCGGCGGCAACGGAGAGGCGGTATCGCCCAGGGGAGGTCGCGAATCCGCAGTCCGCAGCACAGAGTAGCCCACCGCTGTCGAGCGTTGCGTTGCGCGTCGGACCACGCAATAAATCCTCTGCGCGCACTGGCTGCCCGCCGACCGTCACGTCACGAATCGACACGCGCGTCAGTGATGCTCCGGTGCGGGCGTCGGTGACCGACTGCAAAACGAGGAGCGGATCGCGGTATGTATGCTCGCACACACCCGCGCCGAGCCCGTCACAAGCCGCGAGCACGAGTGAGGCGAGAATCGGAGCGAGACGGCGACGAGCGAAAGTTGGCAGAATCATTGGTCGCGAAATTAAAGTGTGAGTCGACTTCTAACACATAGTAGCTCGCAGGCGGATGTTTCGGCAAATGCGTTGTACGTGTCGTGGCGCAGAAGTTCTGTCGGGGTGTCTCAAAAGTTCTGTCCACGGCCCGTCGGGACATTCAGAGCAGGGCCGCGCGGCTGAAGTCGTGGTTCTTCTGCGCTAAGGCGTGTAAGCGGCGCGAACACATCAGCCGTCGGATCTGGCGGCGCACGTTGGCGCGCGCGTCCGGCGTCAGGACGTACACCGCGCGTAGGGAGGCCCCAGGTCGCTGATTCCAGGCTCAATCATGTCAGCGAGGACCTGCACAAGGCTCCCAGATGGTTGGTCAGGAAAAGCAGCACCAAAGCGGTCGGTCTCGAACAAGCGCACGGAGAAGCAGGTTGGTTGCGAGGGGCCCCGTCTCATTGCAACCGGTGCCGCTCGTCAATATTTCTGATTACCTGGCTCGCAGACGCGCCGCAGCAGGCCATGTCACGCGACGGATGCTCACCCACTTATCGCTGAGTGTCATGGTCGTCGATGAGATCGGGTACCTGCCGACCTCGCGCACAAGCGCAAAGCTTTTCTTTCATCTGATGCGTCGTCGATATACGCATGCATCTAGCGTACTCACCAGTAACAAGAGCTATGAAGAATGGGGCGATATTTCACGGAGACGAAGTGATGGCCGCCGCTCTCATCGACCGGCCCTTACACCACGTCTACATCGTCAACATTCGCGGCAACAGCTAGCGGATTCGGGGAGCGTCGGGCGCTCGCCTCACGCTTCGCCCGGCCGACCGCGCTGGAGTCCTCCAGCGCCCCCGTACGTGGCCGCTCCCCCCGACGTCAGAAGGCCTCTCCGGACCAGGCTCATCCCCCGCCCAGAGTGCGCAATTCTAGTTGCTGAAAGTGCGCTATTCTTGTTGGTGTTGACAGTCCGCTAGTGAACGAGAAGTACACGTGCTCTGGCGTAAGGCGGTAGCAAGTTTGCGCCTCCCCTGATTCAATAGTCGGCCCCACAGCGAACGACCAACCTCCTGCGTGTCATAAAAGCTAGGGACCAGCATCGCCTCCCTAAAAGGGGTTAGTCCAGGGCAAACTGGCAACGCCAGATTCGACAGTTGCGATGCCGTGGAGTCGCGGTGCCACTTTGGCGGTCCGCCGTCGGAACTACTCCTCTGTTGGGTAGGACCTGCGGCTCGTGCGCGCCCAGCTTGAACGTCGCCCGTGCGTGTCGAGCATTGGCTTTTCATGCAGACATCGACGGACGCGCCCTAGATCATCACTGAGCGGTCACTCGTCTGCTGTACCCGAGCCGCCTGCGGCGTGAGACGGAGAACCACGAAGGGCTGGCGTGACTCGACGCAATTGAACGGATTCCACGCCATCTACATCCCAGAGAAGCAGCAACACAAGATCGTCGACAGCGTCCAGCACGGTTGCCTCTTGGGTTGACGAAACTCGCCCGAGCTGCTTGCCGCGAGCATCCAGCACGATCCACGAAACACGGAGATCATGTATCCCACCGAACTCAGTTATCCAGAGGTGACCGGACGTGGTTGGGGCGAGCAGGCGAACTGCATGTGGCCCTGCCCATCCCAATCGCGGTCTCGTGCGGGGAATCGGCATTCGGTCAAACACCTCGCCCCACTTTAGCCTAGGGGGCGCGTCCGCCGTAAAGATTCTGCGCGCAGCGGCCTTGTCGGCAGCGGTCACAGGCTCGGAGCGCGAAGGCAGGAGCGCCGGCGAGCGAACGGCCTCTACCTTGCCAGTAGCGTCCAAGATCCGAAGCAGTGAGTCTAATTCCACTATAACAATGCCAGCCGCCGTGACCGCGATATCGCTCTGCGGTCCGAAAGGAAGCTCTGCGACCGAGCGCCCACCTCGAGGCCGCGGCTCTTCGTACTGCGCACCCTCTGCGAATTCGCCAATGCGTTCTGCCTGCGTTTCGGCGGTGATAGCATACCGCATGAGGGAGGAACGTCGTGTCACGAGGCGCGGCGCCACCGGCGGCGGTATCAGCGATTGGGAGCGAGCCAGCAACGTCCCATTTGGCAACACGCCAACAGCTCGAAATGCCTCACCCTCTCGTGGGTGCACAGTCGTGGCACGAACGAAATCACCGTCAACCGTGAACTCCGACAAACGGCGTTCGCTCTGGTCATACGCAAACAGCTGCGAGTCGAGCCGCTGGATCCAAGCCAATTGCGTAAACTCGCCGGGCCCGTTGCCCAGCCGACCAACTGTGCGCAGATGCGCACCGCGTCTCGAGAAAAAGTGAATCTCGCCACGGCTTTGCTCTGCGACGATCAACGCGTCACCGGCGATCAGCCCACCGACCACCTGGAATAGCGGTTCAGCGCGGCTACTTAGTGTGGCAAGCGGGAGGGCGTCAAGAGACGACGCGTCCACGCGCGCCGCTGGCCCGGCGTCACGACACGAAGTATTAAGCGCAATCGCGACAAGTCCAACCACGGCGAGCGATACGAGAGGCCGATTATTTAATGCCTGCTTCATTTTTTGATGATCGGCGTGAGTGGACTTACCCCGAAAAAGTGGACGCGTGTTTGAAAGGAGCTACGCGGCCTTCAGTAACTGCGCTTCGTACTCCGCCGGACTGACGTACCCCGAGGTCGAATGCCGTCGCTTCCGGTTGTACCACGTCTCGATATAGCGGAAGATGGCGCGTCGCGCCTCATCCCGGGAGTGCCAATCGTGCGTCATCACCGGCTCGAACTTTAGCATCGCGAAGAAACTCTCGGCGACGGCGTTGTCATAACAGTCGCATTTGCCGCTCACGCTCGCCAGCATGCTGTGTGCCGCGAGATCCGTGCGATGTGCGGCGGACGCGTATTGACTGCCGCGATCCGTATGAACGATCACGCCCGGCGCTCGCCACCCGCGACCCCCGCCCTCGGCGACAGGAGGCCTGGCTTCCACCGGGCTCATCCCCCGCCCAAAGTGCGCAATTCTTCCCGGTGAAAGTGCGCAATTCTTATCGGTGTTGACAGTATGTCCTGTCAAACATCTTCCAGATGGTGCCGCCCTGTTCTTTGCGGTCCATATCCGCGCCATACGGATTACTCGCGGCGAGCGCCTTTCGCAGTTCGTCTCGGACTTGCCGGCGGTCAAGCAGCGTGTCACCACTTGTTGGACACGAGGAATCCAGCTTGAAGCTGAGCACGTATTTTCGCTTCTCCACCAACGAGTCCGTGGTTTGGACCTCCCGCGGAAGGTAGATCGGGTGGACAAGCACTCGTTGCATTCGCGGTGCGCAGATCGTTGTTGCTAGGCCTCCAACGGTATCCACCACCAAACGCCCTGAGTCGTTGAAGGCCTGCATGCGCTGATCGCGCGACAGGGGTCCGTAGACGCTGCTTTGGAACACGACCTCTGAGCTGACCGCTTCCCAAAGACCCACACCGTCGCGTCCCGACGCGACAAGAGTGTTCTCTCTTCTTATTCTTCTCTATTGATTCATACGAAGTGTTTTTTACGGGCTCGGCTCAACACCGCCTGGCAATGCCTATGCGTAGGCTCGCACACAAGTGTTCGAAGCACTTTTCGCAGAAGTCTATCGATAGCCTACCGACCGCGATGTCTCGGACTTTTTTCGCCGCATCTATCGGGGCAGGGTGGTGCCGTTCACCGCCGCGGGGTCCCGGTCACGCTGCAAGAGCTGAGCGAGTTCGACATCCGTCTCATCGAGCTCCAACGCTGGTGACCATCGTTCGCGCAGATCCTCTCCGCGCGCGCCTTCAGCGTGGACCTAACAGGGATATGACGCTCCCATACAGCGACCGTTGGCGGGACGTCGTATCCGCGTTCTCCCCGGAAAGGCGCGACCGCGCGGCTCTCCTCCTGCTCGGCACTAGCGACCCAGAATCGCTGGTGGGCGCGTGATGTGCTAAGCGTGACACCCTCATCCGGGACGATGACGGCGGAGGAGTGAAACTGGCAAGCATCGTTGCCGGTCCGCCCTACAATCCCCGAATCCCGAGGTGTTCGACCTGTAATTCCATCCTTCCCGCATATGCCGACCTCCCTCCCGCATGGGGCGGCCGAGTATCGCCAGGTACCAACGTCGTTTCTGGTGAACTTGCCGGCCCCCCTTTCTCCCCACGCACGACTCGTCTACTTCGCCGCTTACCTGCATCACCACTGGACGGGCACCTCACGCGCCGTCCCCGGCGCATATGAGGGCGAGATTAGGTACGCCAGCGGCCTCGCCGAGACCGAGGTTTGCGCGGCACTCGCCTCGCTCATGCAGGCCGGTCTCCTAGTGCGAGGCGGCCTCGTGGCCTACCTGCCGCAGATGCTCTGCTCGAGCGGCAGCATGCAGCCGTCCAATCCGAAGCACCGGACGGGGTTCCTACGCGCACTCGCGTCGTTGCCATCCGACGACGCCTCCCAGGAGATCGTCGCGCGTGTGCTTGCCGATTACCCGGCATGGTCGGCTGCTAGCCTGAGTCTGGCGAGCCAAGTAGACGGCCCAAGCTTCGCTGACACCGCGAAGTCCCCACCGTCTCCGCCGGAGCCTGCCGAGCCTCCGTCGCCCCGTACACGCCGGGCGAACACGTATCCACACGATTTTGAGGTGTTTTGGGAGTGCTATCCGAAGCGCGCCGGCACGGGCGCGAAGCTCGACGCGCATAAGGAGTGGACAGCTCGACTTCGCGATGGGGTGAGTGCAGAAGAAATGCTCGCTGGCGCCAAACGCTACGCCATCTTCTGCGATGCAACAGGTAAGTCGAACACCCGGTGGGTCATGCAAGGTGAGCGCTTCCTTGGAAAAGGGGCGCACTATACAGAGCTCTGGGAGCTGGATGCGCCGCCGAAGGACCTCAATTCGGAACCCACTGCCGCCATTATCAAATTGCTGTGCGACCGAGGCTTTACGACGCCCAGACAGCAGGAGGATCTGCGCGTTATGGTGGGACAGCTCCTCGTGGACGGGGAGATCTCCGATGCGCATGGTTTCGAGCAGCTCTTGGAAGCGGTGCAGCCATGGACTTGGGGCGACGCGTTGAAATTCCAGCGAAAGAAGCTGGAGGCGGAGGTCGCTGCCGCCATCAAGCGCATTGCCGCTGGGGGGGTGGCCGCATGAAGACCGCCGATGTGGAACGTGCACTCCTTGACTGTTGCCTCGACATCGATGGTGAGCAGGTGGTCTCGGCCGTTCGACGCTTGGGGCTCGGGCCGACCCACTTCACCGACGCCTTGGCACAGGAGACCTGGGGCTACGTGGTGGCGTGTGCCGACGAGGACGTCCCGATCAACCGGGCGACCGTACGTGCGAAGGCGGCGGCCATGGGGAATCCCACATGGAAGGCGGACGATCTGCGGACTTCGCCATACGGTGACGACTGGATCGGAGCCAGCCCGGAGGACATGGCACGGACAGTCATCAAGGAGGGACGAGCCAAGGAGATGGTGAATCGAATGCGCGCGGCCAAACGTGACCTGGACTCCATGCGCTCCGTGGAGGCCGTGGCCGGGGAACTGACCCGGTATCTCATGACGCTCGTCATCAGTGAGTCACGTGGTGTCCCGATCAGTGTAGCGGAGGAAATCGAGAGTCACGTTGACGGAATCCTCACGGGCCGGGATGCCGGGATGGGGGTCAAGGTCGGCTTCCCGGAGATCGACGCGGATCTGACGGCTGGCGGGTTTAAGCGCGGCGAACTCGTAGTCTTGAGTGGTGTTCCGGGCGCGTGTAAGAGCTTGATCGCTCAGTGTTGGCTGGACAATCATGCGCTCGAGTTTGGCGGACACGGCGTTTTCATCTCAGCCGAACTCTCTCGTGCGGAGATCCATGACCGGCGCCTGAATCGCCTCGCCCGGATCGACACCAAGCGGCTGCGGGCCATCCGCGAGAAACCGGACGAGTTGGTCCCTGCGGAGCGCCAGCTGCTTGAGGAAGCCGCTCAGGTCATCTCGAGCATGACCGGGGCCGTCTACGTGGACGACACCGCGGGGCCAACGGTGGACGAGATCGAGGCCAAGGTTCGCGCATTAGTGGCAAGAGACCCCAAGGTAGATATGCTGGTCATCGACTATGCCGGACGCGTCGAGGGCGGGGAGGGGCGCGAGGAACGCCTCCGTCTGGGCCGCATCTCCCGGCGCATCGCCAACCTGACTAAGGAACTTCGACTGGCCACAATCCTTCTCGTTCAACCCAATCAGAAAGCCGTCGAGGGCCGGGAGAGCAAGCGACTCGAGCGCCGTGACCTTGCCGAATCGAGCGAGTACGAGCGGGACGCCCACTGGGTTGGGCTGATCCACAACCCGGCAGTCTACGATCCAAAAGCGCCCGCAAAACTGGAGATCGTGTGGGCGAAGGCTCGAGGAGTTGCTCCGAACAAAACCACGTGGCTGGTGCCCGACTTGAAGTACATGACGATCACCAGTCAGGGCAGGGATCGGGTTCTACAGCGTCGCCAAGGCGAGGTTGGCGAGGCATAAGAAGGCCCCCTAAACTCTTCTCAAACGACAACGCATCTCGGTGGATGGCCGGGATCTAAGGCGAGGCTGCGGGGCCGGACCAAAGCAAAACCCCTAGGGAGACCCGGGGGTTTTGGCGTGTTGTCAATGCTGATTGAAATTGCACACTTCTTGGAGTGGAGTGACCCCTCTTCGTTGGACAGTCAGGGGGTCGAGATTTGACCGGATGAAAGGGTGAGCGCGTGATCGGCCTCGAAGGCATTCGGTGACCGATAGTTCAAGGCAGAGTGCTGCCGCTTGTTGTTGTAGATGCTCTCCAGGAAGTGCGGCAGGTGCGCAATGACGTCGGCCATGGTGCGGTAGCCGCGCGGATAGATCTCTTCGTGCTTGAGCGTCTTCATGAAGCTCTCGACGTGCGCGTTGTCGTACGGATTGCCCGCCCGTGACATCGAGCCCAAGAGCCCTGCCTCGGCGAGCCGCTCTCGGTAGCGCCGGGACGAATATTGCGACCCCCTGTCCGAGTGGTGCACGCAGCCTGGCGGTGGCTGCCGACTCTCGATGGCGGCGTCTAGGGCGGCAAGGGGGAGGCGCGCGTCGAGTGTCGGGCCAATCGCATAGCCGATCACCTTCCGCGAGAACACATCCAGTACGACCGCGAGAAACACGAAGGCCCGCTCAAGCCGCACGTAGGTGATGTCGGACACCCAGAGTTGATTTGGGCCCGTCGGGATGATCTCTGCCCGGAGATTGGGATACCACGAACCGGACACCGAGTCCGGCTCCGCGACGACCCATGGGCGACGGCGAGCCGACGG
The DNA here is from genome assembly GCF_031426495.1 of Gemmatimonas sp. Classification (NCBI taxonomy): domain Bacteria; kingdom Pseudomonadati; phylum Gemmatimonadota; class Gemmatimonadia; order Gemmatimonadales; family Gemmatimonadaceae; genus Gemmatimonas; species Gemmatimonas sp. The sequence goes on from NZ_JANPLK010000028.1 coordinate 12,796, forward strand.
GGGGCGGAGCATCGCTTGCATGACGCGCTGGACGCGCTTGTGATTCGCGCGATGCGGCCCGGCCCGGAGCTCGCGCGTGACACGCCGATAACCGTACCCTGGGAACTCCCGCTGCACGCGCGCAATGGCCGCACGAAGGTCGGCATCGGCCTCGACGGCGTGCTCGTCGGGGTCGCGCGGCCGCCGGTAGTAGGTACTCCGCGGAAGCCCGATCATGCGACATCCTCGCCGGGCGCTGAGGCCGTCGGCCCGGAGATGATCAACGACCGCCCGCTGCTCGTCGCGGGGGCGGCGATGAGCCCCCTTTTTAGCAGGTCGAGCTCCATGGTGAGCTGACCCACCTTCCGCTCGAGCGCAGCGATGTGCTGCGCCGTCTCGACCGACTCTTCCTCACGCAACAGATCGAGGGAGAGCTCGCCGGCGTGATACTTCTTCAGCCAGTAGTGCACGAGCGAGTGATCAACGCCGGCCTTGGTGGCGAGGCCCTTGAGGCTACCCTCACCCGCGAGGTACGCCTCCACGACCCCGAGCTTGAACTCGGTACTGAACCGTCGGTACGTCTTGGCCATAGATCCTCCGAGGGGCTGCCTCGAAGGTCAAACCGAACCCGCCATCTGTCCAGCCGATGGGGGTCACTCCA